>JAABQR010000030.1 GCA_011391345.1 Methanobacteriota archaeon
ACCGGTCAGCACGACCCACACCATATCCGGTGCAATCATGGGTGTCGGAGCCACAAGGAGACTGTCCGCTGTTAGGTGGGGCGTCGGCCGCAAGATAGTCATCGCGTGGATTCTCACCATACCGGCATCAGCCACCATCGCAGGAGCCATGTTCCTGGCCATGTTGTGGCTTGGCGTCGGTTGAACGGCCTCTCAGAGGCCTACTCCTCGGGTTGAGCGGTGCTGAGTATCTCTCCTGTCAGGATGCTTCCGTCCGGCACCGTGAACCCTGCGTCCAAGATGCAGTCCTTGATTACACACTTGATGCCCACCCTGACATCATCGTAAAGGACCGACCCGACGACATGCGACATCGGTCCCACCACGACCCTCTTGGAGAGGTATGTCCTGGGTCCGATTGTCGCGCCAGCGATAACGACCTCATCCTCGAGGACCACGGGATGTCGTATGGCGGCACCCGTCGAAACGCTGAGCTCGGATATTCTCGACCCCTCAGGCATCAGAGAGTTGAAGGCGTTCAGGACGTTCTCCCTCGTGCCGCAGTCGATCCAGTGCCCTTCGAACTGGTAGCCGTACATGCCCTTGTCGAGGAGCTTCGGGAACACTTCCCGCTCCATGGATACGAATCCCTCGCCGATGAGGTCCAGGACCTCCCGCTCGAGCGCGTACGCGCCCGCGTTTATGAGGTTCGAGAATGCCTCTTCCCTCTTGGGCTTCTCCTGGAACCTCGTGATCCTCGATTCGCTGTCGAGCTGGGCCACGCCGAACGGCGACGGGTCGTCGACCGGCCAGAGCGATATCGATGCGATGCCTCCCTTGGCCCGATGGAACTTGACGAACGATGCGACGTCCAGGGATGTTATGACATCGCCGTTGATGACCAGGAACTGCCCGTCTATGAGGTCCTCGACGTTCTTGACGGCGCCTCCCGTGCCCAGGGGTTCTGGCTCATCTACCAGAGTGATGCGTCGGCCAGGCGGGTGTGCCTTCAGATACTCTTCCATCACGTCTCGCTTGTAGCCGATGGGGACTATGACCTCGTCGACCTCGCTCGGTATCGAGTCTATCACATGCATGATCAGGGGCTTGCCCATGACAGGGACGAGTGGTTTCGGTATCCGATACGTGAGGGGCCTGAGCCTCGTGCCCATGCCTCCGACCAGAAGTACGGCCTTCATCTGGGGCGAGGAACGCTCTCCCCGTATAAAATCATCTTCCGTGCGCAAGGCTCCCGCTGAGTGGTCGTATCGTGGATGAGAAGGGTCTGCTGGTGCCTACTTCGGCATTATGCTGACCACGTTGTTGCCGCGGAGTATGACGGTGCCGAGCCTCTTGACCTGGTCGCCGTTGGTCTCCTCGGTGTCGTCGAGCACCATGTTCAGGTAATCGTCGAATCCGGTGAGTGTGCCCTCGAGGACCCTGCTGTCCTTGAGCAGGAGCGAGACCTTCTTGTTCATCGATTTCTCAAGTAGACTGAGAGGCATGACCATTTAGGATCACTTGACCTCGTCAATGCGGCATCCTCACATAAACCTTTGCGTGAGGATGTTCCCACTGACCGCGCCAGGTCAGCCCGCTCAGGGCTTCCTCGGAGAGCTCTTCTTGGTGAGTTCGCCCTCGAGCCAGGCCTTGACCTCTGCGCGGGAACGTGCGTCGATGCCAAAGGTCTCGATGAACTTCTTGGTCGTCGTGAGCTCGTAGCTGTTCTTCCTGGGCTTGGTGCGGACCAGCCCGAGGTCCTCGAGCGACTTGACGTGCTCGTACACCTTGTTCCCTATGAGGTCGAAGAGCTTGCTCTGCAGCACTGGCTGGTAGTACGCGATGAGAGACGCCGTCTTGAGGACGTCCTTCGGGATCTCCATCTCCGAGAGCCTCCACGCGTAGTCCTTGTAGTCCTTCTTGACCTGCATGGCGTACCTGGTCCCCATCTTCGAGACCTCGATGGCCCGGTCGGAGCAGTTGTACTCCTCCGCGAGCTTGTCCAGCGCGGACCTGACGGTCCTCGCGTCCAGGCCGGATATCTGGGACAGCTCCGTGACGGTCACTGGCTTCGCCGCGGAGAACAACTCCGCCTCTATGATCCTGTCGCTCTTCACTTGACCACCGGCACGTTCTGAACCTGCACTGTCGCCAGCGCTGATGCGTCCTCGAGCTGGACGATGTCCCACGGGACCTTCGCCTCTACGAAGATCATCCCGAAAGGCACTTCCTCCTGCCAGACCGATATCTTGCCCATCTTCGCCAGGAAGAGGGTCGCGACGAACACTGTGACCCTGTCCTCCTTCCCGGACGCGTACAGGTCCCCGATGGGGATGGGGCCGTTGCCGCACCTCTGGAGCCTCTCCCACACCGATGCGATGTCATCCTCGAGGCTCTCCTTGTGGGCCTTGTCGTCGAAGTCCGGCCTCTTGTACTTCTGCATGAACTTGGCGAGTTCCTTGCGTATGTCGCTCTCCTTCTTCGCCTCGTCGAAGGCGTCCAGGAGGTCGATGAGAGTGACCGGTCTGTCGGATTTGCGCCTGACCTTCTCGTCTATGGGCATCTCCTCAGCGTACAGGAGCGCCTCGCCCGAGCCGAGCTCGAACGGGTCCACGAACAGGTCGAAGCTCTCGGGCTCCCAGCCATCGAACATGACCTCGACCGTCTCCGGCCTCTCGGCCCTCTTCAGGGCCTGCTCGCTCTGGAGCTTCAGTATCTCCCAGGCCATGTAGACTATCTTGCCCGCGATGATGAGGTTGACCTCGTCGGCCTTCCTGATCTTCGCGAGGTACAGCTTGGAGAACTCTATCAGGTTGATGTCCCACGGGTCGAACCTCTGCTGCACGACCAGCTCGAAGACGAGGGCGACGCTCCTCTCGAAGGGGTCCTCGGACGGCATCAGCGTGCCTCTCTGGATCTCCTCGACCGTCCTGACATAGGACCCTATCCTGCTCTCGCGGTCGTCCTGCGGCTCATCGTCTATGAGTGACTTCTGGAACATCAGGTGGTTTATGACCTGTGCACAGTCCATCTCGCTTGCCATCATGTTCACGCGGCCTCCTGCGCCGGTGGCTGTTCCTCTTCTGCTGGCACGTCCGTGCCCTCGCCTATGTTGGGTTTGAAGACGACGTCCGACATGCCCTCGCGCTGCATCGTGACGCCTATGATGTGGTCCGACTCCTTCAGGG
>JAABQR010000031.1 GCA_011391345.1 Methanobacteriota archaeon
ATGCCGGAGTTCCGCATGAAGGAAGGTCTCCTACTTGGCAAGCTGGGCAGGACCGACGAGGCCCTCGACTCATTCAATTCCGCACTCAAGATCTCCCCGAGGAACATGATGATCCTGAAGTCCAAGAACGACGTCCTGAAGACGCTGAAGAGGTACGAGGAGGTCGTGGCCACAAGCAACGAGATACTCACGATTGACAGGAAGGACCGGGACACGCTCTTGGACAAGGGGAGCGCGTCACTGTTCCTCAAGAAGCCCAACGACGCGCTCGCAAGCTTCAACAAGGCCCTGGAAGCGGACGGGGACGACCTCGACGTGCTCGAGCTGAAGAAGAACGCGCTCAAGGAACTCGACGACCAGGAAGGCGTGGTCTCCGTCTGTGATCACATACTGCAACTCAGCCCGAAGAACAAGTATGCGCTCGCAGACTGCGCCGGCGCCCTTGAGAGGCTTGGTCGGGGCGAGGACGCATTGGACTACTACGAGCGCGCGCTCGCGCTGGACCCCAAGGATGTCTTCCTCTGGAACAAGAAGGGGCAGGTACAGCTCGGCCTGGATAACCCGGCACAGGCGGCTGAGGCGTTCGACCAGGGCATCAAGCTGGACCCGAACCAGCCGTTCGTGCTCAACAACAGGGGCAAGGCCTACCTCGAGCTGCGAAGGTTCGACGAGGCGCTGGCCGACTTCAAGAAGGCACTCGCGATCCTGCCCACCGTGGCAGAGTTCCACACGAACCAGGGCAGGGCGCTCGCGAGCATGGGCAAGTTCGACGATAGCCTCGAAGCGTTCAACGAGGCTCGGCGGATGGCGCCTAAGGACCACTCGGCCCTGAAGTACATGGGCATGGCGCTGCTGAAGCTCAACAGGGTCCCGGACGCGCTTGGGTGCTTCGACGAGGCGCTCAGGCTCGGCTCGAACGACAGGGACGTGTGGACGGGCAGGGCGAAAGCCGCCGAGGCCATGGGCAACAAGGACGAGGCCGTGAAGTCTTACGTCACCGCCCTGGGCATAGACGACGAGGACAAGGCCGCGTGGTACAGGCTCGGCCTGCTGCACTTGGAGATGGGCAGACACTCCGAGGCGGACGACTGCTTCGAGAAGGCCATAGACCTTGACGGCACCAACCCCGCCATATGGATGAGCAAGGGGTTGGCTCTCGAGAAGCAGGAGCTGCTGGACGATGCGATAGGCGCATACGACCGCGCGATCGCGCTCAACTCCAACGACAAGGAAGCCTGGAAGAGGAAGGGCCAGGTCCTGATGGCGTTGAACAGGCCCGAGCAGGCCATGAGGGCGTTCGAACACTCCCTGAGCATCGACCCGTACTTCGAGGAGGCGCTCGACGGGAGGAAGAAGGCCGAGGAGGAGATCCGCAGGACCAAGATCGAGGACTACTGCCGGTCCATCCTAGAGTTCGAATACACGCACGGCAGGCCTGTGACGAAGGAGGAGGCGTTCAGGGTCTGCGGCGTGCCTTACGCGTTCCTGGGAGAGGTCCTAGACTATCTCAGCGGCAAGCAGGAAGTGAGCCTCTCCGGCATGGGCAAGGAGGACTTCGAGAGATACGAACGTATCTCGAGGGAGATCCTGGTGAACACCATGGACAAACGAGACCTCGGGGACTACGGCCTCAGGCTGTGCGACATCACGGTGAACTTCCCTGACCTCAAGGTCTCCAGCTCGAAGAGGATCATGGGATACATGCAGGCGGTCGAGGAACACGAATTCAGCACGCACGTGACCGACCCGCAGGTGGACGCGCACCTCAGGCAGGCGATGGACCTCCCGAACGACCAGAAGAGCGTTCTGGGCATCATAAGGAACCTGGGGGTGGGCGTGTACCAGGCCAGGCAACTGGTCACCATACTCCAGACTTTCAAGGACGCCGGGTTCGAGACCCCGTCCATCAAGATCAAGTCCATCGTCAGCGACGGCTACGGTGAGTACGTGGCCTTCGACGAGCGCGCGGCGAAGACCCCCGCGCACAGATACGCGGGGGAAGAGCCAGAACCCGCACACCGACAGAGAAGGACCGATACCAGGACACAGGAGTACGAGGAGAGGTTCGAGCAGCCGCAGAGGAGCAGGCGGAAGGAGTCCAGGGAGGAAGAGGAGCAGGAGGATGCCCCCCCCGCGCCGAAGAAGGCCAAGCCGAAGACATCGAAGAAGGATCAGCCTGCGGAGGATGTGCCTTCGGACCTCGTGGGCAGGAGATGCCTGTTCCACGGGGGCATCGCGGTCGCCAGATGCAGCAAATGCAAGGCAGTCCTGTGTCGCGAGTGTGTGAGGAGTTCGGACAGGTGTCCCAGGTGCAACGCGCTCCTCAGCGGCGAGGATGACGTGCCTGAGAAGCCCTCCAGGAAGCCCAGGAGGGAAGAGGAGCCTGACGAAGAGGATGGACAGGAAGAGGTCGAGGAGCAGGAGGACGAGGAGTCCGAGGAGCCGAAGAAGCGCCCGCGGAAGAAGGACGAGCCCAAGGGACCGGACTTCAACCGGCTGTGACAGGACGTGCCGAAGAGGAGGTGGAGGGAATGGGAAGGATCTCCAGAGGGTGGAAACTGACCAAGCTGAGCCTCAGAGTCATCAGGAAGGACAAGGAGATACTGCTCCTGCCAGTGCTGTCGGCGGCGTTCACCCTGCTCGTGCTGGCGTCGTTCGTGCTCGGCATCTTCTTCTCAGTCGGTTTCGAACAGGTCTTTGAGGGCGCATCGGCCGTGACAGGCCTTGTGCTGCTGTTCGCGTTCTACTTCATCAGCTACTTCATATCGATATTCTTCAACGCGGCCGTGGTCGGCTGCGCCACCATACGACTGAACGGCGGCGACCCCAAGGTCAAGGACGGCCTCAGGATAGCGATGGACAACGTGGGCAGGATACTCGCGTGGACCATCCTGGCAGCCACTGTCGGCATGATCATCAAGGCCATCCAGCAGAGGGTCGGCTTCATAGGGAGGCTCGTGATGGGCGCCCTGGGTGTGACGTGGACGCTCGTGACATACTTCGTCGTGCCTGTCCTGATCTACGAGAAGCTGGGGCCGTGGGGCGCCGTGAAGAGGAGCGCGTCCATGTTCAAGGGGGCGTGGGGCGAGACCATCGTTGGCAGTCTCGGACTCGGGATGATATTCTTCCTCGCCGGGCTCGCTGGCCTGCCGAT
>JAABQR010000032.1 GCA_011391345.1 Methanobacteriota archaeon
CTCTCCAGGGAACGACAAGGTGGAGAAGGCACTGGGCAAACTCGGGGCGGAACTCGTTTGCGAGGAGGAGACCGATGATGTGTACTTCGACCTGCGCGTGATTGGCATCCTGAAGCAGCTGCCGGGCCTGGCCGAGGACATTTACGTGGACAGAGGCACGATCTCCTTCATCGACGAGGCGCGCTACCCGCTCTACACGACAGTGGGGTTCTTCGTCGACGTGGAAGATGGCGAGGACGACTCCGAGGTGGCAGACGGGGTCGTCGACGTGTGCCGTCTCGCGGGGCTCGAAGGCTATGCGCTGGTGGCCGAGGAGCAGCTAGACCGCATGACCACCACGCCCGAGTTCAGGACCGTCCGCGACTTCCTGTACCTCGAGTACGCGCTGTCGATGGTGGTCCTAACGTGCGGCGTGGGCCTGGTTCTGTTCGTCACCGTGTGGGACAGGAGGGTCGAGCTGGCGTGCATGATGGCCCGGGGTTCATCCGCCGAGCAGATGAGGCGCATACTGATGGGCGAGTCCCTGTCGCTCATGACGCTGGGCGTGGTCGTTGGCGTGGTTGCGGGGCTGATGTCCGCCTACCTGTACGGCGTCCTCGTGGGGGAGACCGACAGCTCGTACGTCCCCCGCGAGCTCGTCGTAACATGGGTCAGCTGGGTGATGGTGCTCGCGGCCGTCGGATCGTTCCTCCTCGCGTCCCTCCTGGCGACGCGCAGCGCCGGGAGGATCAGGCTGGCGGAGGTTCTCAGGGTGAGAGGTGGATGACATGGAAGACATAGTGGTGAAGGACCTGATCAAGGTGTACAAGACCGGCAAGTCCGAGGTCATAGCCCTGAGGGGGCTGGACTGCTCGATCAAGGGCGGCACGATACTGGCGATCATGGGGCCGTCCGGGTGCGGCAAGACCACGTTCCTCAACATCATCGCTGGCTTGGACCGCCCCACGGCGGGCTCGGTCAAGGTCGGCACCGAGAACATCGTGGACTACACCGACGAGGAGCTGGTGAGGCACAGGCGCGACCGGGTCGGCATCGTGTTCCAGTTCTTCAACCTCGTCCCGACCCTCACGGCGCGGGAGAACGTCGAGCTCCCCATGCGCCTCGCGAGGAAGGACGCGAAGTCCATCAGGGCGAGGGCGGACGAGCTGCTGTCCCTCGTGGGGATGGAGGAGCGCGCGAAGCACAAGCCAGACGAGCTGTCGGGAGGGGAGCAGCAGAGGATAGGCATCGCGACCGCGCTCGCGAACGACCCCCCGATGATCCTCGCCGACGAGCCGACTGGAGAGCTGGACTCGGACACGGGCCATCAGGTGCTCGCCCTGTTCAGGAGGCTCAGGGACGAGTACGGGAAGACGATTGTGATAGTGACCCACGACCATAGGATCGGCCAGATAGCCGACTCCATAATGACGATCGTCGACGGGAGGATAACGGGCGAGGTCTCCGGTGAGGAGTTCCACGCCATGACGCTGGAGAAGGCTAGATCTCCACCTTCCCATTCTTGAGGAGTATCTGGAGCGCTTCCTCGGCGACCTTGTCCTTCTTCTCCTTGTCGTCGAGCGCTTTGCGGGTGGCGAGGTTGACGTCCCTGATGGCGTTCCTCTCCTCCCAGACCTCGGCCCGCTTCTGGTCCTTGATCTCGATGACCTTGCCGCGGAGATCCATCGCCTTCTGATGGACGGCGTCCGCATCCTCCCTCAGCTTCAGGAACTCCTCGTGCTTCTTGTTCGCGGTCGCAGCGAGCACGCCGATGTCCTTCGCGTGCACCTGGGCCTCCTCGTGGAACTTGTGCTGTTCCTCCGACAGGCGCACGACCTCCTCGTGCTCCTTGTCCGCCTGCCTGAAGAGGGCGTCTATGCTCGAGTCGATGTCCTTGACCTCTTTCTGGATCTTCTCCTGCTCCACCAGGATCTTCTTGAGCCTCTGGTGGTCGTTCGCGCGCGCCTTGATCTTGTCTAGGAGCTCCCTCTCCTCGGTCAGCTTCAGAGGCACGGTCTGCTGCATCATCTCCATGCCCTTGACGTCAGCCTCTATGACCCTGATCTCGGTCTTGAGGTCGCCCATGGGGGTTCCCTTGAGCTTCCTCTTGAACTCGATGAGCTCCTTGGCCTTGCCCTGGAGCTCGTCCCTCTTCTTCTTGTGGACCCTCATCTCTGCGACGGCTGCATCCCGCTTGTCGCGGGCGGCCCTCATGGGCTCCTGCAGCTCCTTCTTCTTGTCGTGCAGCGAGTCCCTCTCCGACCTTGCCGCTGCGGCCTGCTCGTTTATCTCGTCACGCTTGTTCAAAAGAGCCCTGAACTTGAGTTCTGCACTCTCAAGCTCGCTTATCTTCTTCTTCTTCTCAGTCTTCGGCATTCTCTTCGTCGTCATTCAGACTCGCCAGGCCGGATGATTCTCATGGGATAATGGCGGGGGGTTATAAGGATTGTTGGAAGTGCCTGGCCTGGTCAACCCTGGTCCTGTGGCATCGTCACGCCCAGACCGGGCCTGTTCGGCGCTCTGATGGTCCCGTCCGAGAACTCGAGTCCCGACGACGGGTCGTCTATGATGTTGAAGTACGAGTCGAGGTCCGCGTACTTGACGTTGTCCGAGCTCAGCACGAAGTGGAGGCCAGCGGCTATCGATAGCTGGATCTCGCCCATGCAGCCCACCATGGTGCCGATCCCAGCATCCGCGGCGAGCTTGTTGATCGTGATGGCGTCGTATATCCCCGCGCTCTTCATCAGCTTGATGTTGATGAGGTCGACCGCCCGGTCCCTGATGACCCGCCTCGCGTCCGCGACATCCTTGACGCACTCATCGGCCATGATCGGCACTGGGCTCCTGTCCTTGACCTTCTTCAGGCCGGCATAGTCCTCGGCCTTCACGGGCTGCTCTACCAGCACCACATCCAGGGTGTGCATCGCCTCGCAGAACATGACCGCCTTCTCGACCGAGTATCCCTGGTTCGCGTCCACCCTCAGCTGCACTTTGGGCCCGACCGCGTCCCTCACGGCCGCGACACGCCTGATATCGTCCTCGAGGTCCAGGCCGACTTTGACCTTGAGTGCTCTGAACCCCTCTTTGTAGTGCTTCCGGGCGCGCTTGACCGTGACCTCCTTCGACTCGATGCCGATGGTCATGTCCGTGAGCACGCTGTCCC
>JAABQR010000033.1 GCA_011391345.1 Methanobacteriota archaeon
GCAGCTCCTATCAGCCTCTTGAGACGCGGTATCTCCATCTTGGGCAGCGCCGCGCACAGGTCCAGGATAGGGCGGGCCATGATCGTGTTCATGAGCTTGAACGCGCGCGACATCGGCATGTGGGGAGCGAGCGTGGACAGCTGATCGTTGCCGAACTCGATGCACAGCGTGGACGACTCGCGCAACTCCATCAACATCCTGGACGCGAAGTCGCGCCTACGAGCGCTCTCGGCTGAGAACGGAGTAGCCGCGAGGACGATGTCAAGGGCGTTCCTCGATTGAGCGACGGCTGAGAAGACCTTCGCGCCAAGGGAGCCGCTCACGCCCCCCAAACCGCACATCAGGAACGCGAGGTCTGTGTTGTTGAAAACGTCGACGACCTCGTGACCAGCGACGGAGGGAAGGTGCTTCAGCAGCTCCTTGTCCGATGAGTATATCCCCACAAGCCGGTCCTGGCCGATGAGTACCCTCCTGTCCGAGGACACCCTGTCGAGGTCCGTGCTGGATGTCGACACTGCGACCTTGGGGAAAGGGACGCCCTCGATCATGTTGCATCCCGCGCTCCCTAGTCCGAACACCTTCACACGGGCGCATTGATCCTCGGACTTCAAGGCGAGCCTGATGACTTCTGGCATTCGGGGCGACAATTGCCATACCCGAATTTAACCTTTGACCGGCCCACGTCGCGCGCGTGCGCATCCATGAGTCTTAAGTATGCGCATCTGCATCAGTCACCCAGGGCAGTCAGGTGCCCCATCCAGGGGAAGCAGCCGCGCACGCGGTTCAGGGATGACCGCGTCGACTCCGTCGGCAGTTCAGAGCCACCGGTGAGCGAACAATGGCAGACTTGCAGACCGATTTCGTCATGAGCATGGCACTGGTCATAGCCGCGGCCGCCGTCATCATCCTGCTGTTCCACAGGCTGAAGCAGCCCTTGATCCTTGGCTATCTCATCGCGGGTATCCTGGTCGGACCGCTGGTGGTCTCCGCTCGCGAATCGGTCGAACTGCTGGCCAGGCTCGGCATCATCCTGCTCACATTCTCCATCGGCCTGGAGTTCAACCTCAAGAGACTGCGGGCAATCGGCGCGACCGTCATCGCCGCTGCCACGGTCGAGATACTCCTCATGATAGGGCTCGGCTTCCAGCTCGGCCTATTCCTTGGCTGGACCGCATTGGAGGCCACATTGCTCGGTGCAGTCCTGTCCGTCAGCTCGACGATGATCATTGTCCGTGCCCTCAGGGAGTACGGAGGACTCGACAACGACCGTGCGAGGCTCGTAATCGGATTGCTCATTGTCGAGGATTTCGCCGCCGTGTTGATACTCGCAGCAGTGTCTGGTCTCGTCTCGACAGGGGGCATCAACCCGGAACAGCTAGGGTCGCTCCTGATCAAGATGGGGGTGTTCGTGGCCGCGGCCATGGTGTTCGGGCTCGCGGTCGTGCCCAGGCTGGTGGACTATGTGGGCAAACAGCGTTCGGGTGAGATCCTGATAGTCACAGTCCTGGGCATGTGCTTCGCGATGTCGTATTTCGCGATTGTGATCGGCTTCTCAGAGGCCATCGGCGCGTTCGTGATGGGAGTCCTGATATCGGAATCGAAGTTCGTGTCGGACGTAGTGAGGAAGGTGGAGCCCGTCAGGGACCTGTTCGGAGCGATATTCTTCATCGCCATAGGCATGCTGGTGGACCTGAGCCTGTTCACCGATATCTCTCACTTCGTCATCCCCACCGTCGTAGTCCTCATCGTGTTCGTGGTCGCGAAGCTCTTCTCGTGCACGCTATCGACTTTCGCTGCAGGCTTCGGTGCTAGGAACTCGCTTGGCGCCGGCCTTGGAATGATCGCCATAGGCGAGTTCTCACTCATGATCGCCTCCGTCGCCGCCGGGAACGAGAGCATCCGCCCCGAGGTGTATCCTATGATCGTGGTCGTGACTACCATGACCGCCCTCGTCGTCTCATACAGCATCAAGTCCACCAACGGTGCGATCAACGTGCTTGAATCCAGGGCGCCCAAGCGCATGCTCCTGCTCGCATCATACATCAACCTCGTCATGAGGAACCTACGACATCGGTCACGGTCGTCTCGTCACATATCAGACGAGATGAGGAACAACATATCCAGTCTGTTCGTCAACCTGGTGATCGTGTTATCCGTACTCGTGGGCCTCGGCAGCATATTCCCGAATGCGGACGAGTACGCGTACCTGGTGGGCGGAAGCGTGGAGCTGTTCATACTCCTGGCAGTGACAGCGGCGCTCGTGCTCATCGTGCCTGCCATGTACAACGTGTGGGCGAGGACCATCAGGTTCGTGGAGGTGTCCACGAGCGAGGCCATGCTCGCGACCAGGTCCGCGGAGACCATGGGTTATCACGCGACCTCGAAGGCGCTGAGATGGGCCATCCTCGGCCTGTACATCGCGGTCGGCTTCGTCGTCGTCTCCCCGATGCTCCACTCAGTCCTCCGGGAGAACATGGTCTATCTCGTCGTCGTGGCCGTCGCAGCCTCCCTCGTCGTGATAGCTCTCTGGAACTCCGTCCAGACTGTGAACTCGAAGATGTGCGAGGTCTTCGAGCACAGGGACGTCGCAGACTATGTCGATTCGTCCAAGGAGCTGGCGGAGATCAGCGAGATCATCGCGGCGATGGAGCGTGAGAGATAGTGAGGGTCCTCCACGTCTCCGACACACACCTTGGGTTCAGTGCATTCTCCAGGCTCGACCCCATCGAGGGGATAAACCAGCGCGAATCGGACTTCTATGACGCCTTCAGGCAGGCCGTCGACAAGGCCGTCAGCCTCAGGCCGGACGTCGTCATTCACGCGGGGGACCTGTTCGACACCGTGAGGCCGCAGAACAGGGCCATCGACTTCGCCCTCAGACAGATGATACGATTGTCAGAGGCAGGCATAGAGACCGTCCTGATATCGGGGAACCACTCCACACCCAGGATCAAGGAGACAGGGACCATTTTCAGGATATTCGAGCATCTTCCGCACATACACTCGGTCCACGAGCCCGGGATCTCGAAGGTGATCATCGGGGACCTCACCGTCCACGCCGTGCCGCACTCGGTCACGCCCCCGCTCCAGGAGGTCGTGAGGGAGGCGATGCCCTCGAGGGCCACGAAGTACAATGTGCT
>JAABQR010000046.1 GCA_011391345.1 Methanobacteriota archaeon
GAACATCAGATCGTACGGGAAGCCGTTCATCGGGATAGTCTCCTCCGACGCGACCATGTTGTCCACCATGCCCGTGAGCGACACCTGGTACACGACCTCGATCGCGGCCATGTTGCAGCAGTCGAACGACATGACATCGATGTACACGCCAGCGCTCACAAGCGCTGCCTGGAACTCGGGCATCGTGATCTTGTCTCCAGAGGTCTGGTCGTTGCTGAAGTACCTCCACGCGTACCCATGGTCCGACGCTGTGACGACCAGGTTATCGGACGGATACAGCGTCGACACCTCTGTCAGGAACCATGCGAATGTCGCGCCGTCCCCGAAGTTCATCTCGGGGTACGTGTTCACGACCGTAGCCGTCCCGCCCTCGATCTCGATGAGTTCGATGCCCTGCGTGCTCATCCTGTCCAGCATGACGACTATCTCGAAGTCGGCGCTAGCCGGAATGTTCAGCAAGGCCGGGAGGCTGTACTCGTCCCAGTACCGCTCGAGGTCGTTGTCTCCGTTGTAGAAGACGGCGAGCGTCCATGGCACGGGTTCCCCTTCCGCTCTCGCGTGGCTGACGAGCACCATGCTCGGAGCCACGAGAGCGAATGCGATCAAAACACCCAGGCACAGTCTAGCTATGTGTCCCCTCGTTGTCACACCCCCTTTCAGAGAACCATCTGCTCTGACAGATACGCAGGTTCCCCACTGGGAGCCGTATCGGCTACAGGATATTTCTAGGCTACTGACCACAACGGGTTATTGGCTCGAAGGAGCGGCGACCCTCAGTCATCGAAAATGAACAGGTCATCTATCGTCGTCTTCAGAGCCTTCGCAATCGCGTGGGCCAGGTTGAGGGAAGGATTGTAGTCCCCCTTCTCGATGAACAGGATCGTCTCCCTCCTGGCACCCACCATCCTCGCAAGGTCTTCCTGCGTGAGACAGTCCCTGGCCCGGAGTTCCTTAATCCTCGTCTTCATGTGGACGACCTTCTGCCCCGGCGGTTCACGTATGTGCTGAAAGCGATGTGTATCGAACCCATGATTGCGACCACGATGAAGAGCAACTCCGAGTTCGGCAACGTTATGTCTCGGTCCTCGAGAAGGACGAATATCACTCCGAGTGCGAGTGTCGCGTAGATGCTCATGTAGAAAGCGTAGTAGCCAGCTTTCGCGTTGCGCGCTCTAGACCGTTCGTCCTGGAGTGGCAGACCGCTCCTCATGCCGCGGAGAACCCTGATCACCAGGACCACAGCGACCACAGCGAGTGCCACGACGGTCACGAGCAGTATTATCGGCCAAATCGTCTCATCCACATCCTAACCTCCACATTAGTTATGTCTAACAATATGTTATGTATATCTAATATTTCTATCCTTGGCCCCCCACAACCAGCCGACATGGACATCTCGCTTAGGCGCTGAGCCATACATCGCCGGGAGACCTTCGATCACCCCGAAGACGGCCGACATTCCCAGAGGACATCGGCACTTACAGAAGCCAGACGGTCTAAGAATGTGCATCAGGACGCGGTCTGGACCGAGAAACCTATTTAAATACCCATTTAAATACCGTACTCGCCGGTGAGGTTCATGGCAGTCATCAGGATTGAGAACGTCGTCGCCTCGACGTCTCTCGGGAGGGAGCTAGACCTTCAGGCGATCGCACTGGCGCTTGATGGCGCCGAGTATGAGCCTAAGCAGTTCCCGGGGCTGATATACAGGCTGAAGGAGCCGAAGACCGCGACGCTGCTCTTCAGGAGCGGCAAGGTCGTGTGCACGGGTGCGAAGAGCCTCGAGCAGGTCAAGACAGCGATCAGCAAGGTCGCCAAGCAGATAGAGGCGGCCGGCATCGTGATCAAGGGCGAGCCAAAGATCGAGGTACAGAACATCGTCGCCTCAAGCGACCTCGGCGCCAAGATCAACCTGAACGCGATTGCGATCAGCCTCGGCCTCGAGAAGGTCGAGTACGAGCCTGAGCAGTTCCCTGGCCTCGTGTACCGGATTGACGTGCCAAAGGTCGTGTTGCTCCTGTTCGGCAGCGGCAAGCTCGTCTGCACTGGCGCGAGGAAGCCCGAGGACGTGGAAGCGGCCGTGGACAAGATCACCGCGGAACTCAAGGCCGCTGGCCTGCTGAAGTGAAGTCCGAGCCATGACAGTACCAATACTCGACAACCACGCCCACCTCGAGCCACTTGTAGGAAGACATGTAGAGGCAGTCAGGGACTTCGAGAGGGCTGGAGGCACGCACATCATCATATCGCATCTGCCGTACGACCATCTGAGGGTCTCGACGGCGGAGGACTTCAGGACAGGGTTCGAGGAGACCGTCCGGGTCAAGGACCGGGTCAACACCGAGACTGGGGTGAAGGCGTACGCGACGGTCGGCCCGTACCCGGTCGAGCTGTTGCGGCTCGAGCAGGCGCAGGGGCTGGAGCACGCGAAGGAGACCATGATTCAGGGCATGGATATCGCCGCCGAGTTCGTCCGAGAGGGGAAGGCGCTCGCAATCGGCGAGGTCGGCAGGCCGCACTTCCCTGTAGCTCAGATACTGCTGGACGCATCGAACGAGATCATGGCATACGCGATGAGGCTGGGGAAGGAACTAGGGTGCGCGGTCGTGCTGCACACTGAGAGCGCGACCCCTGGGTCCATGCTCGAGCTGGCGGAGATGGCGGACAGGGCGGGCCTGCCAAGATGGAGGCTCGTGAAGCATTACTGCCCCCCACTCGTGCTCGAGGAGGAGAACCACGGTCTGATGCCCTCGGTCCTCGCGGGCAAGGACGCCGTGAAGGAGGCTCTGCGGAAGGGGACGAGGTTCATGATGGAGACGGATTTCCTGGACGACCCGAGGAGGCCTGGGGCGGTGCTGGACATCAGGACCGTACCGAAGCGCACGAGGACGATGATGGACCTGGGCCTCATGACGGAGGAGCAGGCGCACATCATACACAGCGACAACCCGAAACGGACATATGGCGACGCTTTCTCCTGATTCTTCCTCTGCCGTGCGAAAAGCTGATTGCAGACGATGCCGTTAGTGCGGACCAGACCTAGGAGAGTCGGAGGCCCTGTCCGTACCAGGCGGCAACTTCACGCACTACGTCATCGAGATGTCCCACAGGCACTTCACGCTCGTGGTGACGCAGACACTCGTGGCGCTGTCGAACACATTGGCGAACACGTTCGCTCTGATATATCTGTACAAGTCCGGCGCGGACTACATCCAGTGTTCTCTCTTCGTCCTCATCTCCGTGCTGGTCCCGACTGTGCTGGTCGCATTCGCTTCGAGGCCGCTCGTGCGCAACTTCGGCGAAGCGATCGAGACCGCGCTCTTGTTCCTGGCCGCGTACTATGTCGCCCTCATGTTCCTCGACGGATGGTACCTCGTCCTGTTGCCGCCCATCCTGTTCGGCGTCTACATGGCAGCGTTCTGGGTGCCTTACAACGCGCTCGTGATGCACGTGACCTCCAGGAAGAAGAGAGGTGCCATAGTCGGGGTCTACTTCCTGATATTCCCGCTCGTGTCGACGATCGCGCCGCTGCTCGGAGGGCTCGTGATCGGGGCGTCGTCGTACCAGGTCCTGTTCGGCATCGCAGCCGCCATCTCGATAGCGAACCTCGTGTTCGTGGCCGGGCTGAAGATCTTCACCACGTTCAGGGAGAGAATCATCGTTCCCGAGCTGCTCCAGTCGCTCAAGATACACCTCGTCGGAAGGCTGAACATCGACCTGGACCTCAAGGGCGTGGACTGGAGGATCAAATCCGCGCTCCTCGCCGAGGGGATTCAGGACGGCATCTTCTGGATCGTGGTGCCCCTCGTGAGCTTCGAGTTCGCGAAGAACGAGGTGACCTTGAGCGGGTACCTGTCACTGTTCGCGTTCTGGGGGGCTGTGATGACCGTCGCTCTCGGCTACCTGTCCGACCGGCTCAAGGACAGGGCGTACATCGTGCGGGTGGGCGCAGCCTTCGGAACGGTGAGCGTCATGTTCGCCGCATACGCCCAATCGGCTGAGGAGTACCTGTCGGCGATGAGCATGGCATTCTTTTGGATAGCGATGATCCCCTCGTTCCTGTTCACGATGCTCGTCGACAAGCTCGAACGGTTCAAGAGGAAGGGCGTGCTGATAAGGGAGTTCTTCCTCGACGCTGGCAGGTGCATCGGTGTGCTCGTGGTGATCCTCACGCTCCTCTCCGGTGCCGGACTGGGACTCACCCTGACGATCGCGGCCATCGCCCTCGCGTCGATCATCGTCGTGAAGTGATCATGGCACGATTGAGAACGTCTCGAACTCGTCCGTCGCGTCGGCGAACTCGACCGTTCTCCTCTCCACGCGGGCATGAGGCTGCTCGGCCGCGCACCATTCGATTGCCGCCCTGACCGCCTCCTCCTCGCCCTCGAACACGGCTTCGACTCCGCCGTCCGCCCTGTTCCTCACCCATCCGGTGAGCCCCATGGAGAGCGCGCACTTCTGCGTGTTCGCTCTGAAGAACACACCCTGGACAAGGCCTTCGAAGAACGCATGGGCGCGGGTTTTCACGCGTCGGAGATGGCTCTCCAGTGCGATGAAACCTGCGCTCGGGGTGGCGACCGATGGACGAGAAGCCAGGCGGAACGACAGTACGAAGATATTTATACTCACATGCCGATTTTATAACAAGCGCACGCATGCGCGCGGGATGCACCGTCAGCAGAGCCGTATGTGAGGATCACTTCGGCCTCGGGATGAGGTGAACAACATGATGAGATCGCTCGTCGAGGACGCACTTGCCAGGGAACCAACACCAGGGTCCGGGATCGCTGAAGCAGCGATGCTGGGCCAGGACCAGAGAGTGGATGCAGAGCTCGAGCAGATACTGCGGAGCTTGAAGACCAACATCAAGATCATAGGTGTCGGCGGCGGAGGCACGAACACCGTCGCGAGGATTTACGATGAGGGGATCGTCGGCGCGGAGCTGTACGCGGCCAACACGGACGCGCAGCACCTCCTGACGCTGAAGGCACCCCACAAGATACTCATGGGCCGGAGGGTCACCCGCGGCCTGGGCGCAGGCGCCCTCCCGCAGGTAGGCGAAGAAGCCGCCCGGGAAGTGGAGGACGAGCTCAAGAAGATCCTCACAGACACTCACATATGCTTCGTCACGTGCGGCCTCGGGGGCGGCACGGGGACTGGCGGGTCCGCGGTGATCGCGCGCATCGCGAAGGAGATGGGCGCGCTCACGATTGCCGTGGCCACGATGCCGTTCAGGGGCGAGGGGAAGATGAGGATGGAGAACGCCGAGTGGGGCCTCGACAGGCTCAGGGACGCGGCGGACACCGTCATAGTCATCCCGAACGACAAGCTACTGGAAGTGGTTCCGAGACTCTCCCTCAACGCGGCGTTCAAGGTCGCTGACGAGGTACTCATGAGGTCCATCAAGGGCCTCACGGAGGTCATCACCAGGCCCGGCCTGGTCAACCTGGACTTCAACGATGTCAAGACCATCATGAAGGGCGCGGGCGTCGCGATGATGGGCATGGGCGAATCTGACGCTCCCGGCGACGAGAGGATACTCGAGGCGATAGATCAGGCGATCAACTCGCCGCTGCTCGAGGTGGACATCAGCGAGGCGAACGCGGTGCTGATAGACGTCATCGGCGGGACCGACATGACCATATCCGAGGCGGAGAAGGCGGCCGAGGAGATCCAGAGCAGGGTCAGCCCGAACGCGCGCATCATATGGGGCGCGGCCGTGGACCCCGCCATGGACAAGACCGTCCGGGTCATGCTCGTAGTGACGGGGGTCAAGTCGAAGCAGATCCTCGGGAAGCCGACAGAGAGACGTTTCAAGGGCGTCGGAGAGGTCGACCTGGTACGCTGACCACCCTCAGATTCCTCCGAAACGTTTAAGAGACCCAATCAGCTACGGTGGTTTCGACCGGCGAGCATGGCTCGTCGTTGCCATTTGTCACGTTACGTTTACGTGACAACCGCCACGGAGGCCCCGAGATGAAGTCCCTCGTCGACAGTGCCCTTAGCGCAGTCGAAGCAGAGCAGACCAACAGACCGGAAGGTTTCACCTCATTCACCGCCGAGGATGAGGAACTGCAGAAGATACTGCAGGGACTCAAGACCAGCATCAAGATCATCGGGTGCGGTGGCGGTGGCTCGAACACCATCAACCGGCTCTCGCAGGCAGGCATAGTCGGCGCGGAGCTGTACGCGGCCAACACGGACGCTCAACATCTCCTCATGACGCACGCGCCCCACAAGCTCCTGATGGGCAGGAGGGTCACGCGAGGCCTCGGCGCAGGCGCGCTCCCGCAGGTAGGCGAGGAGGCGGCCAGGGAAGCGGAGGACGAGCTCAAGAAAGCCGTGGCGAACGCGGACATCGTGTTCGTCACATGCGGCCTCGGAGGCGGCACTGGCACAGGCTCAGCGCCCTTCGTCGCCCAGCTGGCCAAGGAGGGCGGCGCGCTCACGATCGCCATATGCACATATCCGTTCCAGGCCGAGGGGTCCATCAGGGCGGAGAACGCCGAGTGGGGCCTCGAGAGGCTCAGGAGCGTCGCCGACACAGTCATAGTGATACCGAACGACAAGCTCCTGGAGATCGTGCCCAAGCTGGCCCTGAACGCGGCGTTCAAAGTCGCTGACGAGGTCCTGATGAGGTCCATCAAGGGCATCACGGAGATCGTCACAAAGCCAGGACTGGTCAACCTCGACTTCAACGACATCAAGACCGTCATGAAGGCGGGCGGCGTCGCGATGATCGGCCTGGGCGAGGCTGACGATGACGACAGGGCCGTCACCGCGGTCATGGAGGCCATCAACTCGCCGCTCATAGAGCTGGACATATCCGAAGCGACAGCGGCGCTCGTGAACGTCACGGGCGGACCGAACATGACCGTCACCGAGGCAGAGAAGGTCGCGGAGGTCATACAGTCCAAGATCAGCCCGGGCGCGAGGATCATCTGGGGCGCGGCCATCGATGAGACCCTGGACGAGACCATCAGGGTCATGGTCGTAATCACAGGCGTAAAGTCGAGGCACATACTGGGCCCGAAGAAGGACAAGAAGGGCAACGCGATGGGCCTGGACTTCATCAAGTAAGGGTTTGCAGGATAGGAAACAGATGACAGACATAGTGGACAAATCCTGGGATCTTCAGAGGAAGATCGAGGAGAAGACAAAGCACGTCGGCAAGGGCAAGTACGGTAGAGTACTCAAGATGGCCAGGAAACCGACTGGCGAGGAGTACATCAAGGTCACGCAGACGGTCGCGATCGGTCTGGTCCTCCTCGGAGGTCTGGGCTTCTTGATCTACTGGCTGTTCGAATACGGCTCTGACATGATCATCAGGGCCTTCAGCTGATATCTGAGATATGCTCATTGAGGGATCGTTTTGGGACTGTTCGAAGTAGAGCCTAAGAAACAGGAGCCGAAGAAGGAGGCGCCGCACCACGCGCCAACAGGAGCGAAGGCCCTCCAGTTCGTCGTCCAGGGGGACACGAAGAGGTCCGTCGCGTCGGGCGACTCGACGGAGTTCGAGGCGACGCTGAAGATCGTAGATGACGGGCAGGCGCACTCTGTGGCCGTCAAGGTGGACACGGTGTTCTCCGCGACCGAGGAAGGGTCCCCCGAATGGTTCGTGAAGCTCTTCGACCCGGTCGGGGTCGTGTGGGAGAACACGCCGTCCGCGGACCCCGCCACGGAGAAGGTCTTCGAGATCATGCCGGGCGAGGAGAAGAGCCTCACGCTCAAGATCACATCCCCCACGGGTGCGCGGTTCGGGGACAAGATAACGGTGCTGGTCAGCGCCAACATCTCGGACGACCCGAGCGTGAACGACACTCTGACGCTCCAGGCGACCGCGAGGCAGTCCATAATGGCGATCAAGACATCGATAGGGCACGAGAAGACCGTGGCGGACTCGGTCGCGAGCAGGGCGAAGCCGAAGCCTATCGGCGTGTTCGCGATACTGTCCCCGGCGACCATCAGGGGCTATGTGTTCGTCGAGGCGATGAACACGGACGCGTTGAGGGATGTTGTGAAGGGCGTGCGCAGGACCAGAGGCATGGTCAAGGGCGAGACGACCTTCGCGGAGATAGAGCACTTCCTGACGCCGAAGCCCATCGTGTCCGGCATAGTCGAGGGCGACATCGTGGAACTCATCGCCGGCCCGTTCAAGGGCGAGAAGGCGAGGGTGCAACAGATCGACGAGAGCAAGGAGCAGATCACGGTCGAGCTGTTCGAGGCGATGGTGCCGATACCTGTGACGATCAGAGGGGACCATGTACGTGTCCTAGAGAAGGAGAAGTGAAGCAATGACTGAGAAACTCGAAGTGCTGGTGGAAGGGGGCAAGGCGACGCCTGGACCGCCGTTGGGTCCGACCCTGGGTCCGCTGGGCGTGAACGTCATCCAAGTTGTGAACGCGATAAACGAGAAGACGAAGGCGTTCGTTGGCATGAAGGTGCCAGTCACCCTCACGATCGACTCGAAGACGAAGGCCTTCGAGATCAAGGTCGGGACGCCGCCCACGAGCGCCCTGATACTCAAGGAGATCAAGGTCGAGAAGGGGAGCGGCAGCCCGAAGGCGACGAAGGTCGGGAACCTCACCGTCCAGCAGGCCATCAAGATATCCGAGATGAAGAAGGACTCGATGCTGGGCAAGACCAAGAAGGAGAGGTTCAAGGAAGTCGTGGGCACCTGCGTCTCCATGGGCGTGACCGTGGACAACAAGGAGCCCAAGCAGGTCATCAAGGAGATCGAGGCCGGCGGATACGCCGGCGTGTTCTGACCTCGCCCATGGATGGTTGTGGAAGTCTCATCCAGGCCTGCCCTTGGACAGCTTCAACTTGGCCGCCTCGCACGCGATCGTGATGACGTCCATCGTGGGTGCCGCGGGCGGGCAGTAGGCCGTCTCCAGCTTCGCGAACTCGTGGACCGTCATCCCTGCCATGATGGCCACGGCGAACGCGTTCACCCGCATGTGCACCCTGCCCTCGCCCACGATCTGCGCCCCGAGTATCTTGCCGGTCTCCGGGTGCGCGAGCACCTTGACATAGATCTCCTTCCTCCCGGGGAAGTAGTCCGGAAGGGTGAACCCCCTGACCTTCCCGACCAGAGGTTTGATGCCAGCCGCCTCCAGCTGTGGCGTGGTGAGCCCGACCGCGGCCACCTGGCATCCGAATGGCTCGGTCGCCCTCGTCTGCAGGAACCCCTTCGGCAGATGCTCGTCACCGCCTGCGGCGTTGACCCCCGCGACCATGGCCATCTTGACCGCGATCGTCCCGAGGCCGCTCACGGTCGGTTTCCCAGTGATGAGCTCAGGGTACTCCGTGCAATCACCGACGGCGTACACGTCCTTGACGCAGGTCTCGCACCTGTCGTCCACGACGATCTGTCTCGTGTGACCGACCTCGCAACCGACCTGCTTCGCCAGCTCGGTCTCGCCCCTTTGGCCCGTCGCAACGACGATGACATCGGCGTAGAAGGTCCGCTCCTCCTTCGTCTTCCTATCGACAGCGACGACGCAGTTCGCACGCTCGTCCCCAAGTATCTCGGTCACCTCATACTCGGTGAACATCCTGACATCGTGCTTCCTGATCGAATCGGCCATCATCTGGCCCATGTCCTCGTCGACCATGGCGAGTATGCAGCTGGGCAGGTACTCGATGATGGTGACCTTGCAGCCTCTGACCATGAGCGCCTCAGCGACCTCGAGCCCGACGAGCCCCGCGCCGACGACGACCGCGCGCTTGCCCTTGGTCGAGAGCCTCTGTATGCCCCTGGCATCCTCGATGGTCCTTAGGACGAACACGCCCTCCTTGAGCTCCCCCCCGGTGCCCTCCTTGAAAGCGCCCTTGATCTGCGGAACCCATGCTCTGGCGCCGGTCGCGAGCACCAGGGAATCATAAGGCAGTTCCTCCTTGGACCCATCGGACTTGGTGACTTGTACGACCTTGGCGACCTGGTCCACGGAAGTGACGGACGCGCCAAGCATCAGGCCAATCCTGTTCTTCTTCAGCCTCTCCTCAGGCGCCTCGATGAGGTTAGTCAGCTCAGGTATGACGCCGGATATGCCGTAAGGAAGACCACACCTCGAATACTGAGGGTACATCTCCCGCTCGACCATGACGATCTCAGCCTGCCTGTCGGTCTTCCTGGCGAACTGGGCAGCTGTGCCCCCGCCGCAACCCGCTCCAATGATGACTATCCGCCGAACCATCAAGCAAACCTCCAGAGCGGCCCACGAATCACCTCAGCGCCGTTAAATCATTTCCGTGCCGTAGAGGTTCCCAGAGGGGCGGAACGCACTTCCAGGCGCGCCAGTGTGCTCGCAGAGTCACCCAAAAGCATTATAAACCCTTTCTGCATTCGCTCACATCCCACGGCATGTAGGAGAGCCTAACCGGCTCGCCGTACTACATCGGAGGGATTGCATTGGTAGACCAGCATCTCATAGAAGTCATGAAGAAACTGCAGGCCGAGTCCAAGAAGAGGAATTTTGTGGAGTCGGTCGAGCTGGCCGTCAACCTCAAGGACATCGACCTGAGCAACCCGAAGAACAGGATACAAGAGGAGATCATGCTCCCCAAGGGTAGGGGCAGGCAGGTCAAGGTCGGCGTATTCGGCAGCTCCGAGATGGCGATGAAGGCCAAGGGAGTGGCCGATGTCGTCATCCAGCCCGAGGAGATCGAGGAGATCGCCAAGGACAAGGCGAAGGCAAAGAAGTTCGCGAGGGCGAACGACTTCTTCGTCGCCGAGGCACCCCTGATGCCCACGATCGGTAAGAGACTGGGTATCATCCTGGCACCAAGGGGCAAGATGCCAAAGCCGATACCGCCTGGCTCGGACCCGAAGGCCGCCATAGACAAGCTCAAGGTCAGCGTGTCCGTGAGGACGAGGGACAAGAAGACCTTCCACCTCGCGATAGGCACGAACAGCATGTCGCCTGAAGACCTCGCGGAGAACCTCGACGCGGTGATCAAGAGGCTCACCACCAGGCTCGAGAGGGGCAAGATGAACATCCGCTCGGCCTATGTCAAAACGACCATGGGCCCTTCGTTCAAGGTGATCTGAGATGACGGCGCACGTCGCATCCTGGAAGAAGGACGCGGTAGCCGGCCTCGTGACCCGGATAAACAAGGGCGATATCATCGGCATAGTCGATGTCAGAGGCGTCCCCGCCCAGGCGTTCCAGACCATCAGGGCGAACCTGAGGGACAAGGCCGAGATCACCATGCTCAAGAACTCGCTCATCAAGATCGCGCTCCAGGAGGCCGCCAAGGACAGGAAGGGCCTCGAGCAGCTCATCGACGCGGTCGATGGCCAG
>JAABQR010000035.1 GCA_011391345.1 Methanobacteriota archaeon
TTCAATTCGAGCGAGCCTTTCACTGCAGAAGTCTGGTACATGATGATGCTCGCGAACCCCGAGGATTTCGCGACCGTAGGGCCGGTCATTCCCTCGGGCTACACCGATACGACCATGGAGTACAACATGACGCTCGATGACGGGACCCCCCTGACCGTGTCGAGACTGGAGATGAGGGACAGTTTCACGGTCTACAATGCGAGCGGCGCCCGTGACTCGACGGGTTACTCGTCCATGGAGATGCACGACGGACAGGCCTATGTCACCCACGGATTCCCGAACATGACCTACAATGACACTCAGTCGATGATGAGCGATCCGGAGATCACCATCTACCATGACCGAATTACAGTGTCCGATGGTCTGACCGACAAGCCTCTTTGGATATTGATACCTGTGGCGGCCAGCATCGCCGCGGCAGGCATAGCTATCCTTCTCTACAAGAGAAGGACCCGCGGACCGGGATAGGAATCTCGACCCCTAGCCATTCACCCGAGTCCGGGCCCTGGCCGTCACTCATCGGTGAGGAAGGCGCGTAACGAGGACACTGTCCATCGGTCCATGAGGGGACGACTCGGCGTACGCGGGACCACGTCCCCCGTCTTGTGGCGGGGAGATATCCGTGGCGATCGAGGGAAGCTCTTAAGCCACCGAGAGCGATTCACAGTACGGAAACGGCTATGAAGTGCAAGGATTGTGGTGCGGAGAACCCTGACGGGAAGAAGTTCTGTGGCGATTGCGGCAAAGAGCTCGGGGAAGCTCCCGCCGAAGCCGAGGGAGATTCGGGCAGGAAATGCAGCTCCTGTGGCCGCGCTCTCGGAATGGAGACCAACGTCTGTCCGTACTGCGGACATTGGGTCAAACGGTCCATGTTTGGATAACGACCTCAAGACAGAATGTTCGACAGGATCACAGAGCGATCGGCTCTTTCGAATGCCATCACGTGGGGCCCCATTGGAGAAATCGAAAGGGTATGCGGGCAGGAAAGCGGTGGCGGACGTGGCTTGTTACCGGCGGGATGATGGCCGAACGGCCCATCCCCTTCCGGTCTGTCAGAAGAAATTACTCACTGTAAGGGGTTTGATCGGTCAGGAACCGCATCATCTCACAGCTTCAGGATGGTACTGGCCTTGCTCTCGTCACTCACGGCCAACGCCACATGAACATGCTTCGAATCCTTGTCCAGCATGTACGCTGCGTCGATGTTGACGCCTTCCTTGGCGAGCGCAGCCGAGATTCTGGCGAGCTCTCCTGGCCTGTCCTCGAGCCTTGCCACCAGCAGGTTCCTCTCGGAAAACTGCATCTTCGATTGGCTCAGGCTCTTGCGGGCCTTCTCGGGGTCGGATGTGACGATCCTCACGACCTCGGCCTTAGGCTCTGTCGAGATTGTGCGGATGTTCACGCCATCCTTCTGCAGGACCTCAGTCATCCGTGCTAGTTCTCCCGACTTGTTCGCTAGCTTCACGCTAAACTCCTTTTCCATGTTGCTTTCCTCCATTCACAAGAACAAGTGCGCAAGAGATCTCCACAACCTAGGAGGGAGAGAAGAATCACGTCTTGACCCAGTGCAATACCACTAGTGCGCACCGCCACCCAACCATGTGTTGATGCTACACGATAGGGAGGTAGCCGCTGACGGGCGTATAGGGAAGGTCTGAACGCCGAGGGCGACGGAAGCGGCGGCTACGGGCATCCGAGCCTCACCGAACTCCGATGGGAAGAGGCACCCGCTTAAACGCCGAGCCTTCAGACGGCCGAGAAGCTCTCGACAGTCCTCTGGTCCAGCTTCTTGGTCACCTCGACGAGCAGTCTGATCGTGTTCTCCACGTCCGTCAAGCTCATCATCCCG
Source organism: Methanobacteriota archaeon (assembly GCA_011391345.1). Lineage (GTDB taxonomy): Archaea > Thermoplasmatota > Thermoplasmata > UBA10834 > UBA10834 > UBA9653. The sequence goes on from JAABQR010000035.1 coordinate 1,850, forward strand.
GCATGAGCGTGCATGTGTCTTACAGGCACGCCGATCACGACCGTCGGGCATCCGGCGTTGGACATGTGCACTATCCCCGCGTCAGTCGCCCCGCCGTCTCCTCCCGTCTGTGACAGCTGATAGGGTATGCGGGCCCGGTCAGCGACCTTGATAACGAGCTTGAGCAAACCCTGGTTCGGGATCATCGACGGGTCGTAGACGGTTATGGACGGGCCGCGCCCCATCTTCGTCGGGGCGTCCTTGGCATCGATGCCAGGGACGTCACCTGCAAGGTCGCAATCAATCGTCAGGCACACGTCCGGCTTCACGATGTGTGCCGTGGTCCTCGCGCCTCTCAGCCCAACCTCCTCCTGGGTCGTCGCCGCTCCCACGACGGTGTTCGGATGGTCGACCATCTGCTCCTTCAATATCCTCACGACCTCGGCAGCGATGAACACGCCTGACCGGTTATCGAACGCCTTGCCGATGGCGACGACATCCGACCCCCGCTTCCTGCCGTCGGTGAATATCCTCTTGCTGATCGTGGAATACGATGAGTCAGGGACGACTGGATCCCCGAGCCTTATGCCCATGGCCTTCGCCTCGTCCAGGTTCGAAGCGCCCACGTCGATGAACATCTTGTCCTGCGAGACCACCTTGGCCCGCTCCTCAGCCGGGAGCAGATGGGGCGGCTTGGCCGCTATGACCCCGCCAACCAGCCCCTTCGACGTCCGCACCTTCACGCGCTGTCCCAGCAGGACCTGGTGGAACCAATCTCCCAACGGGTTGAACGTGAGATACCCGAGTTCGTTCACCGAGGAAACGATGAAACCGACCTCGTCGATGTGAGCCGGGACGAGCACGACGGGCTTGTCGGACCGCCCAGTCTTGGTGAACAACAGGGAGCCCAGGTTGTCTGTACGCATGTCGTCTGAGTACCTGCCCACATAATCCCTGAGCATCCTGGTCGGCTCACTCTCGAACCCGGAAGGGCCGAAGCAGTTCGATAGGTTCTTGAGAAACTCCGAGCTCTTGTCGTTCAATGTGGCATCCTCCTGCCATAGAACATGGACATGACAAATGAATGTTATGCTCGTGTTCGACCGGGTTCAGTCGACCTCGGAATAGCGGAAGCAGTCGACGAGATGGTCGTTGACCATGCCGACAGCCTGCATGTGAGAGTAGCAGATCGTCGGCCCGACGAACTTGAACCCTCGCCTCACGAGGTCGGCGCTCATCGTCTTGGCCTCCGGAGAGGTGACGGGTATCTGTGACGAGTTCTTCCATCTGTTCCGGACCGGTCTTCCG
>JAABQR010000036.1 GCA_011391345.1 Methanobacteriota archaeon
CCGGCCCTCAGGAACGCCCCGACGAGTCTCCCCTCGGCTTCGGAGAAGTCATCGGACGGGCCGATGACCGCCACGGCGTCGGTGGCAGGGTCGAGCGCCAGCTCCGACAACCCCATCGCCGCGATCGTGACGTCCGCTCCTGAGGTCTCAGTCTTGAAGCTCGGGACGAACTTGCCGGTCTCGTACGTCAGCACGGCCAGCTGGCTCGTGCCGTTCCAGCCGGTGTTGAATATGGAGAAGTCCTCGGTCGTCGACACGACCGGGGAGAACATCGTGAGCATCGTGAGGCCGATGAGCGCGACCACCGCGGTCGCCATGATGTAGCCTCTCTTTATCCTAGCCTGCAGGGCGCGCACCCCCGACTCTCTTCAGCATGTGGGCCGAGGACCCCATCAGGATGACGTCCGCCTCGGACATGGTCGCGCCCGAGTAGAACGCCTTCTCGAACAGGATCGTCGCGTTCTTCGTGGTGTTCTCGGGATATCCCAGCGATTGGAGGAGCCTCGCGACCTCCCAGTGGGTCATGTTGTCCTCTATGCCGACCCTCCGCCTCCTCCTGAGGAACGATATCATGTGGTTGTAGTGCCACACGACCTTCTCGTTGGGGGTCGGGAGCCATTCGGGGGCGCGGTCGGGCTCCACCATGTCGAGTCCCTCGGCCAGGATCCCTTCCGGCATGCCTTCCTCCTCTGGCGAGGTCCCGTCATCGACGGCCTCCTTCCTCCTCGCCTTCCTGACCTGCATGGCCTTGACCGCGACGGCCACCCCGAGGACGACCAACAGCCAGGTGTAGTACGCGTTCTCGCCGAAGAAGAGGTACGGTATGTCCCCGAAGCCGACGTCCCAGCCCGGTATCCACGGGAAGAACGGGTAGTCCATGTAGGTCTTCGACAGTATGACGAAGCCCTCCTCCGCCTCAGAGTACCTCCATATCGGCTCCCTGAGGTCGAACGACGCCCTGAGCATGTGTGCGCCCTCGGTCATGTTGTCCGTGCTTATCGAGAACGCGAAGCTGCCATCGGCCCCGGTCCTGGCGTATTGGATGAACTCATCGTCCACGTACAGGCTCACCTGTCTCGAGGGCATCGGGTCGGAGTCGTTCGATACGAGCCGTCCATCGCCTACGATGTAGTACCCGGGTCTGAGCTTGTCCGAGAACAATGTGAGGGTGATGTTGGTGTGTATGTCGACCTGTATCGTGACGGCCCCGGATGCGCTGGGCGCGTATGGGATCATACCATCGAACGAGGCCGATGCCATGTGCGAGCCGAAGCCGAGCTCTGCGCCCGTCCAGGACCAGTCAGCGCTGCCATCGTCGTCCGTGACGAAGGTCTCGCCCTCGCCGTCGAGGACGAATGAGCACTCGAAGTCCGGGAGCGCTGAACCTTCCGCATCCTTGAGGCCGGCGACGAGGCGAACGCGCTCATCAGGCCCGAGAAGGGCCTTGTCGGCCGAGAGCGTCAGAGTGGTAGGGATGAGTGAGATGGTGATGGCCACGGGCTCCGAGGCGACCGTGCCGTTCACAGCCTCCGCGGACGCCGTGAGCGTGTGGGCGCCGAGCCAGGTCTCATCGATCGGCACCGGGTACGAGAATGCGAACCTCCCGGCGGAGCCAGTCGTCACGTTCGCGAGCGTGTCCCCGTCCATGTCCACTTCGGCTGCGTGCCCCTCCGCGAACGCCCCTGAGAGGAACACATAGCCCCCGCCTACGATGCTCTCCCCAAGGTGGACGCTAGTGTCGCTGACCCAGAGTATGATGAACGATATGTCGCCGTCCCACGGGATGTCCCCTTCTATGATCTCCTGGACATCGGTCAGCATCTTATCGACCTTGTCCCTGAGCTGCTCGATCAGCTCGACCAGGTCGTTAGGCACGAACGGCGTCGAGTCCTCGAAGGCGAGGCCGTCTATCGCGTGCGCATGGACCAGCATCTCGTCGATCGTGTGGTTCATCTGGACGATGAGCGAGTTGAATGCCTCGATCGCGTCAAGGGCTTCCACGAGCGCCTCGCCCGTGAGGTTCTCGAGCTCCGAGGACGAAACGATGCTCGCGACGGCGTCCAGGAGGCCCGTCTCGTGGCCGAGGAAGGTCTCCATGGCGCCGTAGAGGTCGACGAATGGCGGAAGGAGCGCGTTGAGTTCCTCGTAGCTCCCCACCACGTCCTCGATGTCGGATAGGATGCTCTCCGCGGGGACGAGGACGGCGCCGACCCTGTCCAGGTACTGCGTCGCGCCTTCAAGGTCCTCGCTGTAGAATCCTCTCAACGCTTCCTCCGAGGACCTGACCGATGAGTTCAGGAGCGCTATCACCGTGTCCAGGTCGGAGCTCGCGAGGTCGTAGTTCTCGTGCGGTATCTCCGCGTCCGCAGCGAAGGGCAACGCGGCCAGCACGACGACCAAGGCGAGCGCTGATATGCAGAGCTTCCGTCCCGGGGGTGATGCGCCTCCATGGCGCGGGATCATCCTTCTTCTAACCTCCGACTGCCGTATTAAACCTGACGGAATGCCAAGGGCCTGGGCCGGTCGCCGCATCACCAGTCCCACAGGCGGAGAGTGAAGACGACCGTGTCCTTCGAGTTGTCGACCTGTTCGACCTCGGTCCTCTTGCCAGTGGCCCTCGCCACGGCCGTGAGGATGCACGCGCAGCCTGCGCACGCCATCTGCCTGCAGGTATCAGGCATGTCCTTCCTGACCGTTCTGCACGCTTCGAGCAGCTCCTTGTACTCCACGCGTAGGACGGTCCTGCCGTCCCTCTCCTTGAAATGGAAGTCCCTGATGATGCCATGGTCGTGCTTGAGCACCTGGAGCACGCCCTCCGCGGCCTCCAGCCCGACCCCTTCGAGGCTCGTCCCGCTCTCGGATTGGATGGCGTCCAGGAGGGCCAGGCCGAGCGGCTCCGAGAGCATACCGGGCGTGGAACCGTCCTTGCCGGGCGATACGGTGAGGTCGTCGGATGCGGCTGACGGCGGGACACCTCCGTCCACGGGCGCGGGCAGGAACACCCGCTCCTTCGTGAGGCCGTTCTTCGCTGGCAGGTATGACGCGCTGCCTGCGAGCGACAGGCCCGCCAGGAAATCATGCGCCATATTGGCGGAGCCGAGCATCTGTGACCCCGAGAGCTTCACGGGCACGCT
>JAABQR010000037.1 GCA_011391345.1 Methanobacteriota archaeon
GAGTTTGTCGCGCGTCTCGACGACGTACTCCATGCCCTCGTCCGCGCTCCTTATCCTCGGAGTCCCGATGTTCTGTATCCTCGCCTTGCGGTCTATGACCCCGTGAGAGTACATCTCCGCGAGGAGGTCGATCAGCCCCGAGCCGCATATCCCGGAGGGCATCCCGCCCCCGATGACGTGGTAGGATGTAGAGAGGTCGTCGTTGAGCCTCAGTCTGTCCATGGCCCCGTCCATGGCGCACATCCCAGCCGAGACCTCGCCCCCCTCGAACGCGGGTCCTGCGGAGCATGAGCAGGTGACCATCCAGTCCTTCCCGCCCAGGACCATCTCGCCGTTGGTGCCGACGTCTATCAGTAGCTGGGGCCACTTGGCCCTGTGCATACCGCTCGCGAGCACGTCGGCGACGACGTCCCCGCCGACGTAGCCAGCGCGGCACGGGAACATGAGCGCGGCCCCCGCCGGGTTCATCAGCAGCCCGGCCTCCCTCCCGGTGACGGTGGGGAAGTCGTGCGCCACGGGCACGTACGGCTCCAGCCTCACGTGGTCCGTGCTGACGCCCAGGAAGAGCTGTGTCATGACGGTGTTGCCTGCGAGGGAGGCGGCCGAGACGTCCATCTCCGTGAGCCACCTCTCCTCGGTGCTCGCCTTCCTGAGGAGCGTGTCGATGCACGCGTTGACGGTGTCCCTCGCAAGCCTGGTGAGCTCGGCCATCCCATGCTCCTCGGCATGCATCATGCGGGCGATGACGTCCTCGCCCAGCTCGACCTGCCTGTTGTAGTCGGAGGCGGTTCCCAGGACCTCTCCCGTGCGCAGGTCCAGCAGGCTCACCACTATAGTGGTCGTGCCAATGTCCACAGCTATGCCGAGCAGGGTGCTCTGGGTGTCCCCGGGCTCGACCCTTGCGAGCGTGGACGCCCCGCTCATGGTCGAGATCGTGGCGGTGACCTTCCACCCGCCAGCCCTGACGGTCCCAGGAAGTCCCCTCAGTGTCTCCAGCGGCACCTCGTATCCCTTCCAGCCAACACCCTTCAGGACCCGTTCCAGGTCCGCGGTGTTGTCGGAGAGCGTGGGGGGGCTGAGCACCGCGTACCTCTTCCTGGTCCACGGGCTGGTCCTCCTGGGTGGCCGCTCGACCGATTCCGTCACGATCTGGTGCCTCCCCAGGAGCGACCTGGGGAGCAGCTCGACCTCGATGTCGCCGTCGACGAGGGTCCTGCAGGCGAGCAGGATGCCCGCGTGCCTCTCCTCCTCGGACAGGGCGGTCGACTCCTCAGAGCGGTGTGGCCCCGATACGCGGACCCTGCACCTGCCGCACTTCCCCTCGCCGTCGCAGACGGCGTCAACGTGTAGCCCCGCCGCCCTCGCGGCCTCCAGCACGGTCGTGCCTTGCTCCACCACTGCGGACCTGCCGTCCGGCCTGAAAGCTACCCTAGCCTTTCCCCGTTCCTCCATGAGTATCTGGCCCGGCGGGAGGATGAACCGCTTGCGCGGGTATTAACCTTGGCTCGGTGAGGCGTGTCAGCCCTTACCGTGCGAATATTTGATATGCGCATACGCTCTATTCGGCCGCAATGGGGGGTTGATGTTTGATAGTTGTGGGAGAGAGGATCAACGGACAGTTCCCCCTGGTGTCGAAGGCGATCGATGCCAGGGACGCGAAGTTCATACAGGACCTCGCTGCGCAGCAGTTGAACGCGGGTGCGAACATACTCGATGTGAACACCGGTCCTGGCAGGGACGACGGCCCTGATGCGATGGCATGGCTCGTGAGGTCTATCCAGGACGCACACGACGTGCGCCTAGCGATAGACTCCCCCGGCCTGAAGACCCAGGAGGCCGGCCTGAGCGCGTGCAAGCAGACCCCTCTCATCAACTCGACCACGGCCGAGGAGAAGAGGATGGAGAAGTTCTTCCCCTTGGCGCTCCAGCACGGCGCGGACATCGTCTGCCTCACGATTAACGAGAAGGGCATCCCGAACTCGGTCGAGGGCAGGACCGAGGTCGCGATGATCTTGATGGCGACCGCCATGGACAAAGGGCTCGACCCCACGAAGCTGTACCTCGACCCTGTGGTGCTGCCGATAGGCGCGGCCCAGGATCAGTGCCCGGTCGTGTGCGAGGCCGTGTCGGCATTCAGGTGCCTGAACACCCCTCCTCCGAAGACCCTAGTGGGCTTGAGCAACGTATCCAGCGGCGCTGACGAGAGGAGCCTTCTGAACAGCACATATCTCACGATGCTCCTTGGGCGTGGCCTGGACGCGGCCATCGTGGACCCGCTCGACGAGCAGCTCATGAGGTGCGTGAAGGCCTCGGACGTGCTCCTGAACAAGAAATTGTACGCCCACTCGTTCCTGCACGTCTAAGGTGGGGAGGACCATGCCCGAGCAGCTGGCGGGAGACCAGGAGGCCCTAAGGCTCGCTTGGGACGAGGCCGCGCGTCGGGGCCCAGCGACGCTCGCTCCAGAATCTGGATCGGTCTACGATGGCGGAGCTCTGCGCGTCAAGCTGATGGACCGTGAATGCATGGTCGATCCGCAAGCCCGGACTATGACATACTCCGATGATGGCTCCATGGTCAAGCCGCATGTTCAGGTCCTGATGTTGCACTACCTTCTCGGCGCGGTGAGGTCCGAGCCCACGGGCGAGATGGTCACGTTCAGGGAGTTCCAGGGAGGCGCGATGTACTTCCCCGCGTACAAGAAGCGGACGCTCGACATCCTGGTCTCCAGGTTCGGCTCGGATCCAGAAGCCCTCAGGCGTGCGGGGGAGCGGCTCGGGGCAGTCGCGCTGGGCAAGGCGACCGTCTCGTTCAGGACGAGGTTCTTCCCCAAGCTCGATGTGGACATCCTGATGTGGGTCGGGGACGACGAGGTCCCCTCCTCTGCGAACATCCTCTTCGATTCGTGCGCCTCGCGCGTGCTCTCGACCGAGGATGTCACGGTCGTCGCGGGCACCCTTTGTTCGAGGGTGGTCGCGCTGTCCAAGTGACGGATCCTGGCCGCCACGGCCGCGTCATTTCTCGAGCACTGACTCCATCGACGGCCGGCAAGTGTTATAGAGCGGCGTGGCAATCAGGGTCAGGTCTT
>JAABQR010000038.1 GCA_011391345.1 Methanobacteriota archaeon
ATCATCCCGCGCGCGCGCAAATCATAATATATCGAAAACTGACTCTTTCGCGTGTGTCCGCCACAGGAGGAGACCTGACCCAGCCGCCTCAGGCCGAGCACTGTGAGCGCTGTGGCGCCAGGATGCCGCCGCTCGGAGTCTACTGCCCGAACTGCGGAGCTACGAGAGTGTCCTTGAGGAGGGAGACCTCCCCGCAGTTGACACAACCTATCCATCCGGGTTGGGCGCAGCCACCGCGACCACCTGCCAGAAAACCGCCGTCCTGGCGCCTGACAATCAAGACAATCCTCGCGTTCGGCATGTTGACCTTCGTGGCCCAGTTGCTCCTCAGCCTGGCCGCGCTGGTCTACGGGACGACCATCGTCCTCCCCGAGATCGTCGATTACAGCTATCCGTTGTACGTCGTGGCGCCGATGCTGATCGTCATAGGAGAGTTGGCGGGGGAGGTGCTGGGCGCATACTATCTGCTCCTGGTCGTGGCGATCGTCGCGAGCGCGACCTGGCTATTCATCACCAGCGCGAAGGGGTACCTCAAGGAACTCACGATGAAGGCCGAGTCGAGGAAGCACAGCGCATTGTTCGACCTGTGTGGCCTCATGTTCGGTGTGCTATTCCTCAACTACATCGTCATACTCGTTGTCGGGATGGTCTGGGGCGACCCGTCCTTGCCGATGGAGGACACGCAGCTATGGGAGCTCCTGTTCCTGCTGGCGAACGCGTCGGTCTGGGAGGAACTCGTCGTGCGAGTGCTCCTGCTCGGCGTCCCCCTCCTGTTCATCGACCTCATGCGGCACTCGCTTCAGGCCAAGAAGTACAGGTACATCCTCGGTGGAGGGTTCAGCTTGGGAGTGGCCCAGGTCGTCCTGCTGCTGGCGTCGTCCGCGCTGTTCGGCTTCGCGCACTACGAGGGCTGGGGTGCTTGGAAGGTGTTCCCGTCAGCGGTCGCTGGCCTCGCCTTCGGATACATGTTCCTGAAACATGGGCTCCCTTCCGCCATCATGCTCCACTTCGGGTTCGACTACCTCTCGATGCCCACTGAGGTGTTCGTCGAGGGGCCGGGGCTGGGGGCGCTCGTCCTGCTCGGCTTCGCGCTCATCGCGTGGGCGGCCATGGGGGCGGTGTTCTTCGGATATTACCTGACCCGCATGGTCGAATTCGTGACCAAGAAGAAGTACTTCGAGGAGAGGCCGCCGCCGATGTTGTACCCGATGTACCCCAATTATTACACGTACAGATACGTCCCGCCCGAGCCGCAGTGGCCGCCGCCTCCGCCGCCAACCCAGGATCTGCAGCGGCAGGACCCACAGAGAGCGGGGCCCGCGGTGTCCCAGGCGCCTCCGGGCTTCGGCGGGTTCTTCGTGTGCCCTGTCTGCGGCCACACCGGCGCGCGCTGGATGGAGGGCAGGTTCCAGTGCCTAAGGTGCGGGGCCGTCGTGTAGCAGCTTCTCCAGTATGGCCTTGCTCCTGGCGCCCTGCTCCAGGTCCGCGGACTCGATTATGAAGTTCCCACCGTACGCCGGCTTCAGAGCCGATATCACTCTCACGAGGTCGGCCGTGCCGTCGTCGATGACATTGTGCTGGTCCCACTGGCCTTCGTTGTTGTGGAGGTGCACGTTCCTGAACCTCGAGACGTGCTCCAGCATGTTGTCTATCTCCCCGGCCGTGTTCGCGTGACCCAGGTCGAAGCACATCCAAGCGGACGTGCCCTCGAGGACCGCCGCGAGCTCGTGCGCCTTCGTGCAGGTCGCATTGATGTTCGCTGGCAGGTTCTCCACCGCCATGGTCACCCCATGCTCCTCGGCGTACGGGGCCAGCTCCAGGATGGACCGCCGGGTCATCTCGAGCGGCCTCGAACGGTCGAGGAACGCGATACCGTTCACGAACCCGGGGTGAACTGTGAGGACCGTGATGTCCAGTGCCTGGCAGGACATTATGGCGCGCTTGATCTCTTCGACCGCCGCGAGCCTCATGGGCTCATACACGCTCCCGATGTTGACATCGCTCATCGGCGCGTGGACCTGGAACCGAAGGCCCAGGGAATCCCTCGCGGTCTGAATGTCGTCCCGTATCAGTTCGAGCCGGTGTTGTCCCTCGGACAGCACTTCCCAGAGCTCGAAATGCTCGGCTATCGCCTCGGCCATGCGAGGGAACGGGGTGCTGCAGAAGAGCGGGGACGCGACTCCTATCATCGGCCCTCGACCCCGCCACCGCCCGGCCTCGGCGCTATCTCATCTATGAACCGTTCGATGTCGTCTGCCGAAATCACGACTTCGATGTCCCCGAGCGCGTGTTTCTCCTCCGAGAAAGAGACCTTCCCGGCTGTCGCGACCTGCTTGTTGAGCGTGAAACTGACGGAACCGTCCGATACGCCGCGCCTCATGACCGCGCGCGCCACGGACCTTATCCTCTGCTTCTTGAGCAGTTCTGCGAAAAACTCTGTCGACCGGGCCGTGCCCGCGACCGGGTCGTCCCCCTCGGGGACGAAGTCGGGGAAGATGTTGGATATCGCGGCCACGACCTTGGCCCTGTCCTCGGTCGGGAAGCATCTGGCTGTGACCTTCACCTCGAGCACGTCCGCACCATGCTCGAAAAGCTATTTAAAGACGTCCGCGCTAGGATTGCCTGGATGAAGAAGCGTATCCTCAAGCTATTGACGGACAAGGGCGTCCTGGTCGACCCAGAGGCCGCGGAGGCGCTGTCCGAGCTGCAGGACCCGATGGAGTGCGTGAACCGCATATTGAAGGATGCGGAGAACCGGCCACTCATACTGTCCAGGGAGGACGTGAACAACTACGCCGCCGGCGCCGAGGGGAGCGCTCCCTTGAAGACCGCGCCGCCCAAGGCGGCGGTCGAAGGACCAATCGTGCGCAAGCCCGCGCCCCTGCCCGTCCGCGTCGTCAAGGACATCACCGGCGATTCGACCTGCGTCGGGGACATCATAGACTTCACGAAGCTGTTCAACGACCGATACACGTCGATCAAGAAGATCCTGGCGAAGAGGAGGGAACTTGCGGGCATCATACCGATCGCGAAGGCGAAGAAGGTACGGAGGGAAGTCAAGCTCGTAGGGATCCTGAACGAC
>JAABQR010000039.1 GCA_011391345.1 Methanobacteriota archaeon
AGCCCCGTCCGATGCGGTGGTACGGTTATACGCCCTCGCGCGCATACGTGCGCTCGTGAGGGTCATGGGCAGGTCATATGAACTGGGCGCGGTCTGCGGCCTTCTCGCCATCGCTTCGTTTTCGGTGCTGTATCTCATCGCGGCGTCAAATGACCCGGGCTACACGTTCCTGGAGAACTACCTTAGTGACCTCGGGGTCGGTCCGTGGGCCTGGGCCTTCAACTCGGCCCTCATGCTGTCAGGGGCGTTGATCACGCTGTTCTCGCTCCTCGGGTTGCACCCCCTCCTGGGCCGCTCCGTGCCCGCGAGGGCTGGGCCCGCCCTGCTTGCCGTCGCGGGCGTCCTGCTCGTGAACGTGGGGATTTTCACGGAGGATTCGGGGGACACCCACCTAGCCTTCTCCATCGCGTTCTTCCTGACCCTCCTGGCAGCCCTAGGCGTCCTGGCGTACGCCCTGCACGTCACCGGCGCCCTTGGCCGGGTCGGCACGGTCACATCTGTCTCCGCGTTCGTATTCGGCCTGGCCCTCCTCGCTATCGGGTTGGGGCCGTTCTCGGAGACACTGGCGGTCCTCACCGCGCTTTTCTGGGGCACCATCATCGCGGTTCTGATGCTGGCTAAGGCCAGTCGGACGCCCGCCTAGCGGCATCCAGCTAAGGACCTACTTTGTCCGATGTTCCCTGGAATAATTTTAAGACAAGGATGCAATCAGCAGGCCGATGATCAGCGCCCCTGCAGGGGCGCCAGTGAGGATGATGTCATGAATGCCAAAGACTACATCGAACTCGAGGGAACATACGGCGCCCACAACTACCACCCGTTGCCCGTCGTCATATCGAAGGCGAAAGGCGTCTGGGTCTGGGACGTCGAGGGCAAGAAGTATATGGACATGCTCAGCTCGTACTCGGCGATCAACCAGGGCCACCTGCACCCGAAGATAGTCAAGGCCGCGGTCGACCAGATGGGCAGGGTCTCTCTCACGTCGAGGGCGTTCTCAAACGACAGGATGGGCCCGTTCCTGAAGATGCTCTGCGAACTCGCGGGGCTCGAGATGGCTCTCCCCATGAACACCGGGGCGGAGGCGGTGGAGACATCGATCAAGCTCGCCAGGAGATGGGGCCACATGAAGAAGGGCATCCCGGAGGACAAGGGCGAGATCATCGTGTGCGAGAACAACTTCCACGGCCGCACAACCACGATCATAAGCTTCTCGTCAGACCCTGACTCGAAGAAGGGCTTCGGGCCGTTCACCCCGGGCTTCGTCACGATACCGTACAACGACATCAAGGCCTTCGAGAAGGCCATCAACAAGGAGACGATCGGCATATTGGTCGAACCCATCCAGGGCGAGGCGGGCATCAACGTGCCCTCGCCGGGATACCTCAAGGAACTGAGGAGGATATGCGACCAGAAGGGCATCCTGCTGATCATAGACGAGATACAGACCGGCTTCGCGCGCACCGGTAAGATGTTCGCCTTCCAGCACGAGGGCATAAAGCCCGACATCCTGTGCGTCGGCAAGGCGCTCGGCGGGGGCCTCTACCCCGTGTCCGCGGCGGTGTCGACGAGGGAGCTCATGAGCGTGTTCAAGCCTGGATCCCACGGCAGCACGTTCGGCGGGAACCCGCTCGCGTGCGCGATCGCCGAGGCGTCCCTGAAAGTCCTGGTCGAGGAGAAGCTGGACGCGAAGTCGAAGGAGATGGGGGACTACTTCGTCAAGAGGATCGAGGACCTCAAGATCGAGAAGATCAAGTGCATAAGGCACAAAGGTCTCCTCATCGGGGTCGAGTTCAAGCTGGGCCCCGGGGAGACGGTCAGGCCCATCTGCGAGAAGTTGATGGAGAACGGAGTGCTCGCGAAGGACACGCACGAGAAGACCATCAGGTTCGCGCCGCCCCTGGTCATCACCAAGGCCGAGGTCGACTGGGCCATTGAGCGGATCAAAGGTGTCTTCGAGGCCGTGTGACTACACCCAGAACACGAAGAGGACGATGCTGACAGAGATTGCGAAGATGAAGCTGTAGACGAAGAGGAACTCCCTGCGAGCGACTGACGGGACAGGGACCGCGCTCCTTGTCATTGTCAGCTCTACCTCGAGCTTCCTGCATGCCAGCCACAGGCCGACTATGGTCATGACGTTCGCGAGGCCGAGCGCAGCGAACATCCAGAGGATTGGCTTGTAGGGCGCGAATACGAGGGCGCCCGCGATCAACCCCGTCAAGGCCGACATGGCAGCGACAGTCCACAATGCCGCCAGGAACCCGTAGTCTATCACCCACTCCTGGGCCGCCAGCTTCGCGGACGATGCGGGGACCATCCAGAGGTCTGCGGCCAAGTCTTTTGATGGCGCGGTGATGACAATCTGCGTGTACTCGACATCCGTCAGGTAGAATCCGGCGCTAGTCGGATTCCCGTCATGTGTGAAGAAAGACGCGAGATCATCACCCACGTAGTAGGACGAGTCTCGCATATGTTGCACCGACATGTCGATCTGCCCGTACTCGAACTCAGAGCCATCCGGCTCGACGTGCCCGATGATCTGGAGGAGCATGGGGACGACCGTGTCCCCATACACGCTCGTCAGCCTGAGGGGGTAGTACATGCGCTCGGTCGGGAACTCAACAAAGAACCCGAACTCATAGTAAAGGAGCTCGGATGACGGATCGTATTGCATTTCTGTCTCGGACATGAATTGGGTGACATTCGAGATCCATGAAGCGACGAAAGCGTAGTCCTGCCCGATGTATTCCTCGATCACCTGATAGGAGTCGTCGCCGAGTTCCAGATTCCGCTCCTCAAGATATGCCGCCAGTGCGGAAGCATATTGGGTGGAGAGCACCTCCATAGTCAGGCCTCTGGACTCCAAGTGCGAAGCGACATCGACCCCGCCAGAGCCGTCCGTCCGACCGAGGTCATCCGAGTACGAGACGGCGAGAAACGGCAACATGAGCATCGGGTACAGCTGGGTGCCATAGCCCATTAGCATGTTGGAGCAGAACTCTCTGGCGGCCAGGTCAGCCATCGACTCACCATGTAGT
>JAABQR010000040.1 GCA_011391345.1 Methanobacteriota archaeon
CGCCATAGTCATGAACAAGTCCTCCGTGGAGCGCGGCCTGGGCCGCTCTTCGTTCATGAGGACGTACAGGGCGGAGGAGCGCAGGTATCCTGGCGGCCAGGAGGACCATTTCGAGATACCGAGCCCCGATGTCAGGGGCGCGAGGGCGGACCTCTCCTACAGCAACCTGGGCGAGGACGGGCTCATCAGCCCCGAGACCAGGGTCGAGGGCGGCGACGTACTCATAGGCAAGACCTCTCCCCCGAGGTTCCTCGAGGAGGAGGCGGACTTCCTGACGCCGCAGAAGAGGCGCGAGACATCGGTCACCGTCAGGCCCGGCGAGAAGGGCTGGGTCGACTCGGTCATGCTGACGGAGTCGGAGAACGGCTCCAGACTGGTCAAGGTCAAGGTCAGGGACGAAAGGACCCCTGAGCTGGGGGACAAGTTCGCATCGAGGCACGGCCAGAAGGGTGTCGTGGGCCTGCTGGTGCCCCAGGAGGACATGCCGTTCACGGAGGACGGCCTTGTGCCAGACCTCATCATCAACCCGCACGCCATCCCGTCGCGTATGACAGTGGCTCACGTGCTGGAGATGGTCGGGGGCAAGGTCGGCTCGATGGAGGGCAGGTTCATAGACGGCACCGGCTTCAGCGGCGAGAGGGAGGAGGCCCTGAGGGACGCCCTCATCAAGAACGGCTTCAAGCATAACGGCAACGAGGTCATGTACGACGGTGTCACCGGCCGCAAGATCGAGGCAGAGGTGTTCGTCGGCGTGATCTACTACCAGAAGCTGCACCACATGGTTTCCGGCAAGCTCCATGTCAGGAGCAGGGGCCCAGTCCAGATACTCACGAGGCAGCCGACGGAGGGGCGCTCGAGGCAGGGCGGCCTGAGGTTCGGCGAGATGGAGAGGGACTGTCTCATAGGCCACGGCGCGGCCATGGTCATCAAGGACAGGCTCCTGGACGAGTCCGACGGAACGCTCCAGTACGTTTGCGGCAACCCTAGCTGCGGCCACATCGCGATCCTCGACAGACGTGGCACCCTCAGGTGCCCGGTCTGCGGGAACAACTCGAAGGTATACCAGGTGCAGACATCATACGCGTTCAAGTTGCTCTTGGACGAGTTGCTGTCCCTTGGTGTTGTCATGCGTCTTCAGCTGGAGGATTTGAAATGATGGTCTCTGGCGTAACCAAGAGGATATCCGCGATCAAGTTCGCGCAGCTGTCGCCGGACGAGATACGCAAGATGAGCGCGACGAAGATCATCACGGCCGACACGTACGACGACGACGGCTTCCCGATCGACATGGGGCTCATGGACCCGCATCTCGGTGTAATCGAGCCCGGGCTCAGATGCAAGACCTGCGGGAAGAAGGTCGACGAGTGTCCCGGCCACTTCGGGCATATCGACCTCGCGATGCCCGTTATACACGTAGGATACGTGAAGGAGATCAAGAAGCTCCTGCAGTCCACCTGCCGCTCATGCGGCAGGCTTCTGCTCACGGGCGAGCAGGCGGCCGAATACCTGAGGCAGAGGGACCGGATGGAGGAACTGGGCGGAGACACCCTGGACACCGCCACGGTCACCAAGGAGGCCGCGAAGGACGCCGCGTCCAGGACCACGTGCCCGCACTGCGGGACGGTCCAGCTCAAGATAACGCTCGACAAGCCCACGACCTTCAGGGAGGAGGGGCACAAGCTCACCCCGAAGGAGGTCAGGGAGAGGCTCGAGCGCATACCGGAGGGGGACCTGATCTCGCTCGGCATGGACCCGACCGTGTCCAGGCCGGAGTGGATGATCCTGACCTCGCTGCCGGTGCCGCCGGTCACAGTGAGGCCGTCGATCACGTTGGAGTCCGGGGACAGGTCCGAGGACGACGTGACGCACAAGCTCGTGGATGTGCTCAGGATCAACCAGAGGCTGAGGGAGAACAGGGACGCGGGCGCGCCCCAGCTCATCGTAGAGGACCTCTGGGAGCTGTTGCAGTACCATGTCACGACCTACTTCGACAACCAGACATCGGGCATACCGCCCGCGAGGCACAGGTCAGGCAGGCCCCTGAAGACCCTCGTGCAGAGGCTGAAGGGCAAGGAGGGCAGGTTCAGGTCGAACCTGTCAGGTAAGAGGGTCAACTTCTCCGCGAGGACAGTGATATCCCCGGACCCGATGCTCTCTGTGAACGAGGTCGGCGTGCCGATCGCGGCCGCAAGGGAACTGACTGTGCCGATAAGGGTCACCGAGAGGAACCTGGCCGTCGCGAAGGAGATGGCCTCGCGCGGGCCGTCGCCTCCAGGCGACGAGTACAAGGCTGGCGTGAACTACGTCATCCGCACGGACGGGCGCAGGATCAAGATCACGGACAAGAACGCCGCGACCGTCGCGGAAGGCGTCGAGGCTGGGTACATAGTCGAGAGGCACCTGATGGACGGCGACATCGTGCTGTTCAACAGGCAGCCGTCCCTGCACAGGATGTCCATCATGGCGCACGAGGTCAGGGTCATGCCGCACAAGACGTTCAGGTTCAACCTGTGCGTCTGCCCGCCGTACAACGCGGACTTCGACGGCGACGAGATGAACCTGCATGTGCTCCAGAGTGAGGAGGCGCGTGCCGAGGCCAAGGTCCTCATGAGGGTCCAGGAACACATCCTGAGCCCGAGGTTCGGAGGGCCGGTCATAGGGGGCATACACGACCACATCACGGGCGCGTTCCTCCTTACGCACGAGGACTCGAAGTAGATCGG
>JAABQR010000041.1 GCA_011391345.1 Methanobacteriota archaeon
GAAGTTCACGAAGGAGGAGACCCTCAGGATCATGGAGAAGACCCCTGGGCTCGACATGCCCAAGCCCCTGGTCAAGGAAGGCGGGGTCGAGTACTGGGGCGGCAAGCAGCTGTTCAGCCTCATACTGCCCAAGGACCTCCACATGACCTTCAAGTCGTCCATATGTCAGAGGTGCGACGAGTGCAAGAAGGAGGCGTGCGAGCACGACTCGTTCGTGGTCATACGCGACGGCATCCTCGTAGCCGGCACGATCGACGAGAAGGCCATCGGGGCGTTCAAGGGCCGCATAC
>JAABQR010000042.1 GCA_011391345.1 Methanobacteriota archaeon
GGGGAGAATGCTAGGAGTGAATCTGGTTACACTGACGCGCGTCAGCAGAATGTGCGGGTGGACAGCACGACGAACAATATCACACACGCGAGCGCGATTGACGGTCTTGCGAGCCTCGTCGCGCAACCCTAATCACCAAGAGCGATGGTTCACGCACGCATTCCGCGATATGTGAGATCAGGTTTGAGATGTGGGAGCGACTCGGTTCACTCGAACTTCTCGCCGCACTTCGGGCACTCCTTGGCGTCCGCGGGGACGTCCGTGCCGCACTCGGAGCACACGAACGAGTCGTCCGTCTCAAGGCCCATGGCCTTCGAGAGGCTCGGGACCTTCGCCTCGTCCTTCGGAGCATGCGCCGCAGCATCCGCCTGTTTGGCCTGCCACTTCTCAAGCTGCGTCTCCCTCATCCTGCGGGCCCTGCGGGTCCACCAGATCATGCCCACGAGGAGCACGTAGATCAGGAGGAACTGGACATACGCCTGGATGGCTGAGTAGTACAGCATCGGCTTCGCGATCTCCCATGTGCTCGAGTGGACCGGGCCGATCACACCCGCCTCGACACCGTCTATGTAGTCCGCTGCGAGGTACCATGTGCCATTGACGTTGGCCCAGAACACGTACTGGTTGATCGGGTTCGCGACCGTCGTGGAGTAATAGAACTGGGCGAGCGTGTCGTTGCGCGGCCCAGGCATCATCGATTCGTTCCTCCATTCATCCAGACCTATGATGACGACCGAGATGTTCGATATGGGCGTCGATTCGTTCACATGCACGGTGACCGTGTAGTTGAACACTGTCTGGTCGTCGCCCCTCAGAGGGCTCACCGTGCCGTCCGTGAGCACCATCCCCGCGTCGTCGCTGAACGCGGTCCCCGGCTCGACGCCGGTGTACACGCCCACGAAGAAGAACGCCTCGACGAACATGAGCACGGTGCACGTGACAACGCCCGCGATGACCAGCATTCTGGCCTTCTTGATATCGAACAGCCAGAAGACCGTCAGCATGAGGAAGGGTGGTATGATGGTCACGAGGCACGAATCCATCATGTACGTGAGCAGGATGTAGAATACGGTGCCGACGATGGCCGCCCCGGCCGGAATCGTCAGCGCGGGCACCTTCTTGAACCTCGCGTAGAGGTCCTTCCCCATCTTGATCAGGTTGTAAGGGAACACCAGAGGCTCTTGGTCCTGCTCCATCTTCTGAGGCAATCCCCTCTTTCCATAAATACCTTGGTCCGGGAGGCCGCCGGTGAATCACCCAGCATCCTGCAAGAACAGTTATATAGGGACATATCCAATGGAAGCCCTCCTTTGTGAGGAGGCCTCAGCGTTGAAGACCGCGGTCATAGCCATAGGAGGCAACGCCATCCTCCGCGCAGGCGAGGAGGCGACCCTTGAGAACCAGATGCGCAACGTCTCCGCCACAGCGAAGGCCCTGACGGACATCATACAGTCGGGAAGGGACGTGGTCATAACGCACGGCAACGGACCCCAGGTGGGTGACCTGTATCTCAGGAACGAGCTCGCCAAGGACAAGGTCCAGCCGATGACGCTCGATGTGTGCGTCGCCCAGAGCCAAGGACAGATCGGGTACATGCTCCAGAACGCGCTCAACTCGGAGTTCGCGGCCAGACACATGAACAAGGTCGCCGTCTCACTCATCACGCAGGTCATCGTATCGGAGGATGACCCTGCATTCAACGACCCCACTAAACCAATAGGCCGGTACTACAACGAGGAAGATGCCAAGAAGCTCGAGCAGGAGAAGGGCTGGAAGATGGTCCTCGACAAGAAGAGGGGCGGGTACAGGAAGGTCGTCCCATCCCCTAAGCCGATCGGCATAGTCGAGAGCAAGCCCGTCCGAAGGCTCATATTCGGCGGCAGGGACCAGGCGGAGGTAGTCATCGCGTGCGGCGGAGGCGGCATCCCCGTCGTGTTCAAGGATGACAGATACGTGGGCGTCGAGGCAGTCGTGGACAAGGACCTCGCGGCCGCGATGCTCGGCAACAACATCAAGGAGTCACTGTTCATCATCGCGACCGACGTGGAGCATGTGTTCGCCGATTTCGGCAAGCCCACCCAGAGGCCACTGAAGAAGGTATCCGAGTCCCAGATCCGGGGTTTCTACAACTCGGGCCAGTTCCCGCCCGGAAGCATGGGGCCGAAGATAGAGGCCGCGATAAGGTTCCTCAAGGGCGGGGGAGAAGAGGTCATCATAACCTCCATCGACAAGCTCTTCGAGGCTATCGACGGGACCGCTGGAACACATATCTACCGGGACGATGTTAGTCCCTGAGAGCAGCAGATGGCCACAATCGAGGAACAGATCAAGTCGATCGAGGAAGAGATCGGCAAGACCCAGTACAACAAGAATACCCAGCACCACATCGGCAAGCTGAAAGCCAAGATGGCCCGGCTCAAGGACGAGATGGAGGTCAGGCGGTCCAAGGGCCCTAAGACCGCTGGGTACGCCGTCAGGAAGTCTGGCCACGGCACGGTCGCCCTCGTGGGTTTCCCGAGCGTGGGCAAGTCCACCCTTCTCAACAAGATCACGAACGCCCAGAGCGAAGTGGCGGCGTACAAGTTCACGACCATCACATGCGTCCCCGGGCTCATGGAGTACCGCGGGGCCAAGATACAGGTGCTGGACCTCCCGGGGCTCATCAAGGATGCATCCAAGGGCAAGGGGCGTGGCAGGGAGGTCCTGTCCGTCGTGCGTTCCGCGGACCTCATACTGCTCATGATAGACGTCTTCGAGACGAACGTCCAGGTGCTCGTGGACGAGCTCTGGACCGCGAACATGAGGCTGAACCAGCGCCCGCCGGACATCGTCATATCCAAGAAGAACAGGGGCGGGGTCCTTGTGAACTTCACGACCCCGCAATCGACCATCGACGAGGACCTCGTGACGGAGATGATGAACGAGTACGGCCACATCAACGCGGACATCGTCATCAGGGAGGACGTGGTCGAGGACCAGCTCATCGACTACATCTCGGGGAACAGGCACTACGTCCCGGC
>JAABQR010000043.1 GCA_011391345.1 Methanobacteriota archaeon
ATGTCCTGGGTGTTCGTCGCGACCACGACGCCCTCCGAGCTGTCCTCGGCGCTGACGACAGCGGGGTTCCCTTACAGGTACGCCTTCCTGCCCGCATTGTCGATGCGCTTCGTCCCCGTCTTCAGGTTCGAGCTGGCGGCGGTGAGGGACGCCCAGGTCACGAGGGGCATGAGGCTCGATAAGAGCCTCAGGGGCATAGTCCGCTCGGCCAGATACACGACGACCCCCATGCTCATGACGGCGATGTCCAAGGTGAACTTCCTGGCGGCATCCATGGCGGGAAGGGGCTTCGGAATGCACGAGAGAAGGACTCAGCTGAAGCCCCTGAGGATGACCGCATTCGACCTGGCGTTCATAGCGTTCTCCGCGGCGATGGTCGTGCTCGCGTACTTCGTGGCGAGGTGCCCGACCCTGCAGGTAGTCTGATGTCAGATCTCCATCTCACCATTGTCGATCCTGGATGCGTATGACAGGAGTTGCTGCCCGTTGGGCCTGAACTGGGAGTAGTGTCGGACCGCCGCGGAGACAGCGCCCGCCAGGTCTCCCGACCGGCGTTGCCCCGAGCAGGCCCAGTACCTGTCCGCCAGGTGTCCGGCGAAGGCAATCTTCTGCGACGTGAAGACGGGGTCGGTCATCATGGCGCTCGCGCACAGCTGCCCCAAGTCCAAGAGCGTGTCGCCATGGACCGCCTCTTCGAAATCGAGACCGACAACCTCCGTGTCGGTGATGATGAAGTTCCTCAGGATTGTGTCCCCACGCGCCAGTCCGAAGTCGAACACTGTGTGGAAGCGGGCCAGCCATCGCGCGAGGGAGTCCGCGAGCCTCTCCAGCTCACACGTGAGGCCGAGCTTCGACGGTTGGGCGACCAAGCTGTCGAACAGGTCTCCAGCGACGCGCCCATCGACCGGAGCCATCACGAACGCTCCTTCAAGGAGCGACACGGGGACCGGGACCGCGACGCCCTTCCTGCTGCAGTCCTGCAGGATGCCGAACTCGATTGCCGCCCGTTCTCGCCACTCCCCCCTGAAGACCTTCACGACGTAGGGTTTGCCTTCGACAACCGTCCTGAAGACGCGGTTCTTCTTGCTAAGGAAGAAAGGTCCTGTTCGACCCTTCTCTAGATTGTCAAGAGAGAAGACCGTTGGCACGGGACTTTCACCACAGGGACATGAACAACGCCCCCCATAATGATTGATGGGCGCGCAACTGCCAAGCGAGCATCCTGACGCACCGGCCTGGCATTCCGCGCAGGCGCTGTTATCGGAGCTGAGAACGAAGCGAGCACAGATATATATCCCGCAGGCTCTAGAAACCCCCCAACGGTGTCAACATGGGATTCTTAGACAAGATGAAGTCCGCCGGTGCAGCTGTCACGGGCGGCTCAGCCAAAGTGAGCATCGAATACCCGCACCAACCTCTGAAGCCTGGAGACTCCCTGCCCGTCAAGGTGACCATCATGTCCATGGGCAAGGAGGTCAAGTCCGGGGGTGTCTTCATCGACATCCACGCGTCCGAGGCAGGCCAGATCAAGTGCAAGCACTGTGGACAGATGACGCAGGTCCAGCAGGAGACCATCAAGCAGGCGATACCGGTCGGGCCGGCTTTCGTCCTCCAGCCGAACGAGACAAAGGTGGTGGAAGCGACCATCCAGCTGCCCGCAGGCCAGCCGTCATACAACGGCCAGGTCAGGCACGAGTGGAAGATCCGTGGCAGGCTCGACGCCTTCGGGAACGACCCTGACTCCGGGTTCCAGATGATCGAAGTGCGCTGACAAATCTCTTCTGGCCGACTTTCTTTCTCATGTCGGCCGAGTGTTTTCATTCCCGCGTCGTCAGCGCTCTGAGGGGCGCCTGAACTCGAGCCGCCTCTGGTCGAACCCTCTCGCATACTCTTTCAACAGGGCCGACAGGCCTTTCTCGAGTTCCGGCCCGAGCGGCTCAGGCGTATGAGACTCCAGGACTGCGTCCATCCGCGCCTTGGCCCTCTCGTCAGTGCGCCTGGCCCCGCCAGCCTCCCACTGTTGCCGGGTCATCCTGTCCGAGAGCTTGGGGACGAGGTGCTCCCTCCTGAACTGCGCCAGGGTCTCCTTGTGCTTGAGGAAGTTGCCCTGCGGGCCTATCTTGCCGATGACATCGACGGACAACGAACTCTCGTCCACCCGGATGCCCTCCGCTATCCTCATCACATTCGACGCGATCTCGTCATCTATCATGAGCTGGACCGGGGAGAACGCGTTGAACGCTTCAGTCGACCCCATGAACAGTTCCGCGAAATCGGCTCCCGAGACGGCCGCCATCAACGCCGCCTGCGTCTTCTCGTAGGAGGTCTGGGCGTCGACCGTCTTGGAGTCGCTCTGGACACCCATGTCGCTCGGCAGGCCGTAGAACTTCGCCATCTGGACCGCACCCACGCCGAGCAACGAGAACTCAGGGGACCCGGTCGCGGCGATACCTGACCTCATGTCCAACGGACATGAGACGGAACCATACACCACCTTGGGCGACTTCGTGACACACTTGGCGATCGCGATCGTGCTCAGTATCTCCGCGTTCTGCTGCACCAGAAGACCCGCTAAGGACGCGGGCGCGGTCCCGCCCGCTAGCGCCATGACCATGATGAAGACAGGAAGGTCCATCTCCGAGTATCGGAGGAGGGTCTCGAGCATGCCCTTGTCCTGCCCGAGCGGGCTGATGGGGTCCATGTATCCCGGGAACAGCGGCTTCTTGCTGATGAGTTCCCTGTCCCCCAGGATTAGCTCCGCCATGCGGAGCGTCATCTCGAACTCCACCTTGTCCCCGCCGCTCCCGTAGGCTGGTTTCGAGGTGTGCATGAGCCCGACCGCCCACATGGCCATGCTCATGGCGTCAGCCGGGACGTCCCCAGGGTAGACCGGGACGTAGCCGACAGCGGACGTGTCAAGCGCGTCGAGGATGCGGGTGATACGTATCCCGTCATCCAGCGTCGAAGGCCTGTACTCGCCTGTCTCGGGGTCGATGTAGTAGAGGCACT
>JAABQR010000044.1 GCA_011391345.1 Methanobacteriota archaeon
CTCTTGGAGGAGCATATCCAGATGCAGTCGGTCCTGGTCCGGTGCCTCTCATGCGCCCCAGGGGACAGGGCAGAGCTGGAGCACTCCTTCGCCAGGTTCTGCATGAACGCGATGGACTACTTCGACGCCGACTTCGTGTCCGTGTTCAGGTTCGTCAGGGACTCGGAGGAGCTGATGTGCATCGGCTGCTCCGCGAAAGGGGTCGCGATATCGAAGGACTCGAGATTGTTCCTGAGCTCGTTCCCGCTCGCGGCCGAGGCGATCCAGAACCGCGCGGCCAGGACCTGCGCGTCGCCGGATTGGTCCCCGAGCCAGAAGCGGAAGGTCCTGGGCCAGATGGGCTTCGACCACTGCATAGTCGTGCCCCTGATGAGGGACGAGACCCCCTTGGGCATCCTGTTCATAGGCGACACATCCGGCCCGACCCAGTTCACGCCCGATGAGGTGAGCATCGCGGAGGACTTGGGCGCGAACATCGTCCGGATCATGGAGAACGTCGACCTGTTCGAGAAGCTCAGCATCAGGGCGAGGGCGCAGACCGCGCTCATCGAGACGGCCGCCAGCCTCCAGAAGGAGATCGAGAGCTCCGAGATATACAGGATCGTGTCGGAGAAGATGGCCGAGCTCATACCGTGTAACGAACTCGCGTTCTACATGTACGACTGGTCCCGCAGGGTAGGAAACCCGGTCTATGCCACTGGCCCGTACGCCTCCGAGGTCATGGCGGAGAGGGACTTCCCGGCCGAGGTCGGCTATGCGGGGCACGTTTCCAGGACGAAGAAGGCCATGATCGTCCTGGACACCGAGGCGGACGGGCGCGGGGACTTCATCCCCGGGACCCCGGCGACGCACTCGCGCATGCTCGCTGTGCCGATCGTGGGCAAGATGGACGTCCTGGGCGTGATCGAGCTGCTCAAGTATCCCCCGGACACGTTCTCGAGCGAGGACCTCGAGGTCGCCACGATGTTCGCGAACCACGCCGCGGTCGCGCTCGAGAACGCCAAGCTCCTGAGCGAGGTCTCCACGACGAGGGACCAGGTCCAGCTGCACATGGACCTCCTGACCCACGACATCGCCAACTACACGACCCCGGTCATGGCCTATGTCGAGTCGCTGAAGGGCAGGTCCGACCTGGACCCAGAGGTCGCCCAGGCGGTCGACAGGACGTACTCCCAGGTCGACAACATCATGTTCATCGTGGACATGGTCCGCACTCTCGCGAAGCTCAGGGAGAACCGCGCCCCGAAGCTGGAGGGGACGGACCTCCGCGCGGTGCTCGACGGCGCCATCGCGGAGGCGAGGGCGCGGTCCCAGGGCAGGTCTATCGAGGTCACGGTCGAGCTCCCGCAGGGCCAGGTCATGGTGGCCGCGGGCCCGATGCTGAAGGACGCGTTCGTAAGCCTGTTCGCCGCGGCCGTCAGGTCCGCGAGGAAGCAGGAGGTCAGGTTCTCCGTGACCGCGGAACCCAAGGACGCGGTCAAACGGGCCATGTGGTGGATAAAGGTCTCGGACCCGGACAGGTCGATACCGGACCCGCTCAAGAGCGAGGTCCTGATGATGACCAAGAGGGCCAGGTCGGAGCTCGCAGGCGGGTTCGGCATAGGCCTCGCGGTTGCCAAGACTATCATCGAGCGCTACGGGGGCAAGATGTGGGTCTCGGACATCGTCCCTAGGGAGCCCTCCAAGGGATGCGTGTTCAACATGCTCCTGAACAGGTCGGGCTGACCACGGTCCCAGGGTATTAGTAACACCGCCGCGTTCACCTGGCCAGGGATACGCTGCCCAGGCGCAAGTACGGCCGGTTGAGGAAGGCCATACCTCCGGTCAAGGAGGAGAAGTGCAGGTACTGCAAGCTCGGCTATCCCTGCCCGGTCCATAAGAAGAAGGCCTAGCGAGAGACGAGGAAGACGAGCAGCAGGAACAGCCCGATGCCCACCATCCCTCCGATCATGAACCACTTGGACTGGACGAACAGCGCGGTCCTGATGTACCGGTCCTGCCTGTCCCTGTGGGTCCTGAGCGAGGCGATCTCCTTCTCAGTCAGCTGCCTCTGCCCCATGCGCCTGTCCTGATGCGACATCGTTGGCCCAAAGTATGGTCGTCGATTTGAATGCTTCTGCGCGAGATGCCCCTGGACTACTCGTTCCGCTGCTCCAGAGCCACCATCACGAAAGGCTCTGCGCGGTCGTCGTATTCGATCGAAAGACCTGTGGAACCCCTCCGCTTGAACTGCCTCACGACGATCGACGCCCGGTACTCCTCAGGCACTTTCGACCTGATCTGCTCCTGCATCCGGTCGGCCGATGAGCTCAGGAACTGGGTCCCACGCCCGAGCTCTGGCAACGGTAGTTCAAGCCTCCCCATGGAATCACCATCTCTGATAGCGACGTCCCCATATTCAAACGATGCGCCCCGCACAATCCTGTTCGTCTCAAGTTTATTGCCCACGTGCACGATTCCCATCTCGGGATCGAGATGAAGGAGTACGGTTTGATCATCATCGGGTCGGGCGCGGGCATGAACCTCGTGGACCTCCCGCTCCAGAGGGGCGAGAGGGTCGCCGTCGTCGAGGAGGGCCCGCTCGGGGGCACGTGCCTGAACCGCGGCTGCATACCATCGAAGGTCCTCATACACGTCGCCGACGTCGTACGGGAGGCGGAGGCTGCCGCCCCTATCGGCGTCAATCTCAAGCTCGAAGGGGTCGACTACAAGCTTGTCAAGAAGCGCATGTGGGACATCGTCCTGAACGGCAGGCACGAGATGGAGGAGGGTGTGAAGCACGCCCATGGGCTGGACCTCTACCCTGTCACAGGCAGCTTCGTGTCCGACTACACGCTCCAGGCCGGGAACGAGACCATCAGGGCGCCGAAGATAGTCATCGCGTCGGGCGCCAGGGCCAGCGTGCCGAAGGTCCCGGGCCTGGACAGGGTCAAGTACCATACGTACCGTACCGTGTTCGACATCGAGGAGCAGCCCAGGAGCATCGTCATCCTCGGG
>JAABQR010000045.1 GCA_011391345.1 Methanobacteriota archaeon
AGAGGAGCCGTATCGTGGAGATGGTCGTGGGAGACCACCTCATAAGGTGCAGCTACGGGATGTCTCTCAGCGACCTGTTCTCCCATCATGAGCATGTCTTCCACCACAGGAGCAAGCGGTCGGATAGGGAGGTCGACTTCGTCCTGAGGGATGGGAAGGCCCTCTTGCCGGTGGAAGTGAAGTACCAGGGCAGTGTGAGCACAGGCGATCTGAGGAACCTCTATCCGCTGGGACATGGGGTCGTCGTCACGGGAAAGGACATGTGGACGCATCGGACGTATTCTGCGCTGCCGGCAGAGTTCTTCCTGATGCTCATCTGAACTCCGTTCCGGGGTCTGCACATCGGCCCCTTTCTTCGCATTGACCGCCCGACGCTGACGCTATCGGCTCCCGTCGCGGATGGCACTGTGGTCGGGGATTGGCCGGGTCTGGCTGCAACGAGCCCTCGCTGATATGCACGCTCCGGAACCCCGATTTGGGCATCACAATGCGGTTCCGTCGAAAGTCGGGTGACGGTCATTCGGACCTCCCGAACGATCGACTCGTTCCATTCGGCTCCGACCTTGCGCCCTTCACAGGGTCGCAGAGGATCATCATCACGTCATGCTGGAACGCGCCGGGGCTGAACCGTAAGCCCCCTGCCGCCACGTTGAAGACGGCTGGTCGCAGCTGGCCTGCTCCATCAGGCAACGCATGGATGGGCGTGTCTGAGCGAGCGTTTGAGATGTACGCGCCCATTCGGGAATATGGATTTCTCCCACATGTCGAGCGCGATCCGATGCCTTCACCCGGGCCGACCATTACGGCCCGTGTGTGTGCCTTGTTCGGCATCGTGAAGTCAACGGGATCAGACGCACTACACGTAACACCCGATGGCTTGACAGAACGTCACAATGCCAAGTTCTCAAGAATGCAGCGGGTTTGACGAGCGGAACGCTTTCGTGCGTGGACTGCCCGCAGGTCCTACTCCTCAAACTGTGTCCAGCTTCCTGCGGTTCCCGTGCCCGTCGTAGCACGCCCAGCTCCTCATGTTGTACGGCTCGCACACGATTATGTGGCAGTACCCGAACCTGTTGAACAGGTCCAGGTCCGCGTCCGATGGATAGTAGCTCCCCGACGGGTGCGAGTGCACCGTCCCCACGATCTTCGGCTCGTGCGGCATCATGTGCATCCGGAACAGAGCGGAGGTCTCGCCCGATTCTGTCCCTGGCAAGAGCCAGAGCTCCTTGATGACCCCCTTGTCGGCCTTCAGCATGGCCGCGAACTCGTTCGGGTACTGGGACTTCGAGGCCTCGAGTATCATCTTGAGGGTCCTCTTCTTGATGGCCCGGACGGGTTCCATCCGCTTCGTGAAGTCGAACAGGGGCACCGTCGTCAGCCCTCCAGGCCCGCCCGGTCCTTGACGATCGAGACGAACCCCTCCTTGTCCTTGACGCTCAGGACTATCTGGTCCACGAGCGGCCTCATGGGGCCGCCGAGCTGCTGCGGCCCGTCCAGCTTGATGGATATGAGCTCCTTGAAGGACGCCGTGACGAACACGGTCCTCTTCTTGGCCACGTACTTCACGCCTATCCCGACCATGACCGACCCGTAGGTCACCTTCGCGTCGGTGACGCCCTTGATGTACCTGTACGGCACGGTCGTGTTCATCAGCAGGCCCATCCTGAGATGCAGTCCCTTCTCGCCCGCGTGGTGGCTCGTGAACATGGGAGGCACGAACAGGAGCAGGAGCGGGCCGCAAATCAGGACCGCGCACGCGGTCCACATGATGCGCGCGAAGTCTTCGACGGCGTCATAGGCGAGGAAGAACATGACGGCCATGGCCAAGGCGTCTATGGCCGCGCCCGCGGCGAACCACAGCTTCGGGTAGTCTATCCTGACGGCGTCGACCGCTACCGGTGGCATCGTATCATCCTTGGGGGCTCAGTGCCTGTGCCCTATCATGGGCGACGAGGCCATCAGCTTCTCCTCGAGGTTCTTGTAGAACTCGCCCTTGAGTATGACGAACCTGGCCTTCTTCTCCGACGATGTGAACACGATCTCCTCGTTCCCGGTCAGGAAGACCTCCTCCTGGCCGTCCGCGACCATGACGCACTCCTTCGGCTCGTGGATGGTGACGGATATGGAGCTCTTGGCGGGCACGACGAGCGGCCTCGCGGACAGCCTGAAGGGCGCGATCGGGGCTATCACGAGCGCCTCGACCCTCGGGTCTATGATGGACGAGCCGACGCTCATCGCGTAGCATGTGGAGCCAGTGGGGGTCGCGACTATGATCCCGTCCGCGCGCATCTGCGTGGCGGGCTTGTTGTCGACGGACACGACGAAGTGCCTCATCTTGGCGACATGGGCCGTGTGCACGACCGCCTCGTTCGTGGTGTCCTTCATCCTCTTGCCGTCCACCACGACCTTGAGTTTGAGACGCTTGTCTATCTTGTAGTCCCCCTTGACGAGCTGGGCCATGGACGTCTCTATCTCGCCCGGCTGCACCTCCGTCAGGAAGCCCAGGACGCCGGCGTTCACGCCCAGTATCGGCAGGCTGGTGCTCTGCAGCGTCCTCAGGATCGTCCCGTCGCCTCCGACGGTGATGAGCACATCCGCCTTCAGCTTGCCCAGCGGCACCCCGTCCCGTCCGAGCGCCTCGGCTGTGCGCTCCTCGAAGACGAGGTCCTCGCCCTTGAGCGCCTCGACGACCTTGTTCGCAACGCGCTTGAAGTTCCTCAGCTCCGGCGTGCCTGAAATGCCTATCCTCATAGGACCAGCTCCTTGATCTTGGGGTCACCATATGCCAGGAAGTTCTTCCTGTCGTCCAGGGAGAGCTCCATGTCCAGCTTCTTCCCGGTGAGGTCCACGACCTCGCCTCCGGCCTCGCGCAGAATGAGGCACGAGGCGGCTATGTCCACGATCCTGATCATCCTGGAACGCTTCGTGCAGTTCATGTAATGGGCCTGGGCCGAGCCCTGGGCCACGAGGCACATCTCCAACGACGCGCACCCC
>JAABQR010000057.1 GCA_011391345.1 Methanobacteriota archaeon
TTCAGATATCTCCGGTGGTAGTCACTCAGGACGAGCTTCAGCTTCACATGGCATCCGGCCTTGATCGGGAGGTCTACAATCCCGTTCACGCGGTCGAGTTTGTACGCCTGGTTCTCGGCCTTCATCATCAGGCGCCTGACATAGGGTATACCGCACGGGCCTGCCTTTGACCAGCGTCTCCGCAGGTTCTTCAGAATCGATCCGGCGACCTCGAACGAGCAGACCAGGTGCTTGGCGTACATGCCGGGGTGGTCCTGCCTGAAGTCCTTGTAGAGCAGCTTGACGAGGGAGTACCTGGATGTGACCCTCGCCTGGAGCCCCGCCCTGATTGCTCGGTTCACGGCGAGCCTGAAGTCCTCCATGAGCAGCTTCGCCTCGGAAGGGAGCTCGCCGTCCATCCTGAATACCACCGCTTTATAAAGCATCCAAGATGGCCGGAGGGCGTCTGGCATATGCGTACTTCCGATTACATGTACACTGCGCGAGAATGCTCGGGCCCCATCCTTGGCCGCTCGCCTTGCGCTTCCCAACCAACCCCGGAGAACCCCATCACCCGATGTACACAGAACAGTTCACCCCAAACGTATATAAAGGGGTCACATTTTAGGGGATAACTCCGCTGAGGATGCGTCCTTGAGGTACACCAGATTCGAGAGAGCAAGGATTGTCGGCGCCCGTGCGCTCCAGATAAGCATGGGCTCGCCAGTGTTGGTGGATTTGAAGGATGAGTCTATCATAGACCCCATCGAGATCGCGATACGCGAGTATGACATGGGGGTCATCCCTATGACGGTCAAGCGCGAGACATGAGGTATCACGATGGATGAGGTCGTAGAGGCACAGCCACAGGAAGAACAGGTCGCACAACTTCTCATACCGGAGGAGGTCTACCTCACATCTGGCGTGCACATCGGCACTCAGCAGAAGAGCGCCGATATGAAGGAGTTCATTTTCAAGGTCAGGACGGACGGGCTGTATGTGCTCGACGTCAAGAAGACCGATGACAGGATCAGGATTGCGGCCAGCTTCCTGGCCAGGTATGACCCGTCCAAGATCCTGGTCGTGTCCGCGAGGCAGTACGGACAGAAACCCGCCAAGGTCTTCGCGAAGACCATGGGCTCCAGCGTCGTCGCTGGCAGGTTCGTCCCCGGCTCGCTCACCAACCCCATTCTTCCGCACTTCATCGAGCCCGAGATCATTCTGGTCACGGACCCCGCGGCGGACGAGCAGGCCCTCAGGGAGGCCCTCAGCGTCGGCATACCCATCGTGGGCATATGCGACGCGAACAACGAGACGAGGCACGTGGACCTGGTCGTGCCCTCGAACAACAAGGGCAGGCGCGCGCTCGCGACGGTCTACTGGCTCCTGACGAGGGAGATCCAGAAGGCCAGGGGCACCCTCAAGACCGACGACGATTTCAAGATGACGGTCGAGGACTTCGAGGCGACGCTCTAAGAGTCGTCCGGTTCGTCCCAGGCCCCGGAAAAGGCTATTATCCCGCGAGGGCATTGATTCCCGTGGGGATGTTGGTCACATGAGGCACCCTGCCGTTGCTGGGCAGTTCTACGAGGGCGATGAGCGCGCCCTGAAGAGACAGATCGACGCATGCTACCTTGGCCCGCTGGGGCCCGGCAGACTTCCTGAACTCAGGGCCGGTCCGAGGAAGGTCCTCGGGGGCGTGGCGCCGCACGCGGGCTACATGTTCTCGGGGATGGTCGCGGCGCACCTGTACTCGAGGCTCGCGGAGGACGGCTTCGCGAAGAGCTTCGTCATCATCGGTCCTAACCACACGGGCAGGGGCTCGGGCATGGCCATCGCGATCGACGATTTCGAGACCCCGCTCGGGGTAGCCAAGGTCGACGAGGAGCTCGCCAAAGCCATCAGGAAAGACCTCGTGGATGTGGACCCCGAAGCGCACTACTCCGAGCACTCGATAGAAATGCAATTACCTTTTCTGCAACATATCTCAAAGGACTTCAAGTTCGTCCCTCTGTGCATGGGTTTCCAGGATTACGAGTCCTCCCGCAGAGTCGGCGAGATAATCCGGGACGCGGTCAAGGGACGGGACGCGGTCGTCATCGCCTCGACCGATATGTCGCACTATGTCACCCCGGACACGGCCAAGACGAAGGACGGCAAGGCGCTCAAGATGATCGAGGCGATGGACCCCGAGGGTCTGTACGAGACGGTCAGGGACGAGAACATCTCCATGTGCGGGTGCGGCCCTGTGATGGCGACCATGGTCGCATGCGGGGGCGGCAAGGCCAGGGTGCTGAAATATGCTACATCTGGGGATGTGCGCCCGATGAGGGACGTCGTAGGGTACGCGTCCGCCGTGATAGAGAAGTGAGATTAGGGGGACCGTCCATCGTGGTGGCGATGCGGATGCCGAAGGTGACATCGGCTGCGGTGCTGCTGATGTTCGCAATCACATTGGTCTGGGCGACGCTCGTGGTCGTTGCGCCCATGCTCGTGCCCGCGGGCACGTTGACCGACCTCTCGGGCCGCGTCGGCATCCATGACAACGATGTCCTGTTCGACGAGCTGTCCTCCGTGCCGCACGCCGTCTATTGGATAGGTGACGCGGAGTGTCACCAGCTGGCCAACAGGAGCCTCTTCATCAACGACAACCAGATGCCGTTCTGCGCTCGCGACGTCGGCCTGTTCGTCGGGCTCGCCGCGGCATCCGGGGTCGCGACCTTCGTCAGGTACAAGATCAACCCGCTCTTCGTGCTGGCGGGCCTGGTCCCGATAGGCGTGGACGGCGGGCTCCAGATGGTCACGGAGTACGAGTCCAACAATCTTCTCAGAGTCGCCACGGGCCTCCTCGCAGGCGTGGTCCTCGCCCTCCTTCTGGCGCACTTCATGTTCGCGCTCCAGGATGAGAAGCCGCGTGCGGAAGCAGCCTCTGAGGAAGAGGTCCGGGGACGTCCCGGGCAACCATGAAATACCTTCCCATGCAATCGAGATGCTCGTAACAACCCGGACGCGACATCGGCCGGGGGTGGCGCAGATGATGGGAACTACATCGGGTGTGGAGCAACCACCGCAACAGGGACCGTCCGCAACGTCGCCGGACCGCCGGTGCGTGACGTGCGGCAGGGCCATCGAGTGGCACATGAACGTGTGTCCGTACTGCGGGCATGACTACAGAGTGGTCGCCGGCCCTCCCTCGAAGCCCAGGACATCCAAGCCGGTGATCGGTGGGACGCTTGTCATCATCGCTGGTATACTGGCACTCGCCATGGGCGTGTTCTACATAGTGGTGGAGCCGAGCGACCTCGATGCCTGGGGCTACTCCCCTGTCTCCGAGGCGGACCTGTCGCTCTCCGAGGTCGCGGACATACTGGGGACGTGCGGGATCATCGAGATCGTGATAGGCATGATCGCCATCGTGGGCGGCGCGTTCGCGATCATGCGCAGGAGCTTCGGGCTGGCCATCGCGGGTGCCGTTGTCGGCATGATCGGCGTGGGCTTCCTCGTCGGCGGGCTCCTGGGCCTGATCGGGCTCGTGCTCATAGCGATATCACGGTCCGAGTTCTGAGTCCGCCAGTCAGGGCTGTCCTAGGCGGTCGCGGATATAATCATAACAAACATTTTATAATTTTAAACCCCTTTCAGATGTGGAGCGGCGGGACGCGCTCACCGCTCCGAAATTGCGGAGGTGGAAGATGACATCTGCACCGGGGGCAGCCCCGACAAGGAACTGCGTCTCCTGCGGGAGAGCGATATCGTGGGACGCGAACGTGTGCCCGTACTGCGGACACGACTACAGGATGGCCATGGCAGGGCCTGCCGCCCAGAAGAAGGAGTCCGCGATGCCCGTCATAGGCGGCATCCTGATACTGCTCGTCAGCTTGGGATACCTAGCGGGCGGCGCGTTCGTCGCGGTCGCCGGCGGATCGTTCTTCTGGTTCGACATGGGCGTGTCAGGTTTGGCAGTGGTGTGCGGCATGGTCCTGCTCGTGCTCGGCCTGATAGTGTTGCTGGGTGGCATATTCGCCATACAGAGGAAGCACTTCGGGTTGGCGCTGGTCGCGGGCATCATGGCGATCCCGAGCCTGCTCGGCATCATCGGCCTGATACTGGTCATCGTGTCGAAGGACGAGTTCCGTTGACCTGAAACCCTTTCCGTAGCCTGTTTTTCACATCATCCAGGCGTCCAGGTCATATCCTCTTCATCATCCCCAGCTCGGGCTCGTACACGTCCCCCTTGTCCAGGAGGCTCGCGATGATCTCCTCGAGCCGGACCTTGTCCATCTTCTTCGCCTTCGCGGCCTCGACGACCTTGTCCCATGGGGCGCCCTTGCCGGCCGAGTCGAGCTTGTCTATGATCGCCAGGACGGTCCCCTCCTCGTCCGCGCCGACCCCGACCTCGGTCATCTCCTCCTCGCCGTCCTTGGCCTTCGGCGGGGGCGCGGGCTCGGCCTCCTTGGCCTGGACCCGCTTCGCGGGCCGGTCCTCCCTCTGGTCCCCGGACCACTTGCCCGGCAGCACGGACGAGAGCGCGTCCTTGACGGAGTTCCTGAACCTGTCCAGGTCGATGTCCTTGTAATACTCGAGGGCGCGCACGACCCCGTCCGCGAGGTTCTCCGGGTATCCGAGCTTCATGAGCTCGCCCACGCTCGGCTGGGCCATCTGCATCGCGTCCTTCATCGCGTCTATCCTCAGGAGAGTGCTCTTGGCCGTCTCGAGTATCCAGTGGTCCCTGGTCTGAGCGTCGACCTCCACGACCCTCTCGGGCCTGATGCTGAGGTACTTGACGCCCTCCTCTGGGGTGTAAGCCCTGCTCTTGCCCACGATCGCGGCGAACGCGGGCGGGGACATCTTGGACAATGACGCTGCGGCCGATGGCTGGTACTCCCCAGCGGACACGTAGAACGTGCCAGTCGGGTCGGCGACGCGCGCCCTGTACCTGGGTTTCCCCTCCTCTCCCAGGCTCTCGATGTCGGTCGCGACGCCCACGACGAGCATGCGGTTGACCTTCGCCCCGAGGGGCGTGATGATGTACGACACGGGCTTCTCGCCCTCGCCGGTGTACTCGAGTGTAGACGAGTTGAACTCCTCGGAGAAGACGCGCCACGCGACCTCGCGGACGTTCATCGGCTCTCCTCCAGCTCGACCAGGAGGCGTTCGACCTCGGGCCGGACATCCTCCATGCCCGTGCCAGCGTCGTTGACGATCATGGACAGGCCGTACTCATCCGATGTGACATTGCCCGTGACTGTGACGACCTTGAGCAGTAGCATCTCCTCGAAGGAGTCCTTGACGACGTCGAGGTTCATGGTCTTCTTGGCCTTCTCCATGCACTCGTCCAGCGTGCTCTCGGTGAGCTTCTCGGTGAGCTCGCGCCCTATGACCACGCTCACGGCGCCGCTGCCGTCGTCCACTATCGCCTTGATCCTCAGGTCGGGGAGGCCCTCGACCCTCCCGTGGACCTTGCACGTGCCCTTCTGGAGCGCGCGCTTGCACTCGGGGCACCTCATGATGAGCCCGGAGCCGTCCCTGATCTCGATGATGGCGCCTCTGACGGTCGCGTCGGCGGCGCCGCCCCTGGCCGATATCTCGGATATCATCGACACGGAGGTCTTCTGGAGCTCCTCGGCCGATGGGAACTTCTCCTTGACCTTGGTGACCTCCGCGCGGTCGTCGAAGTTGAGCTGGGGTATGCCCCTCCAGCCCTTGACCGTGGCCTTGGATATCTTGAGTATGTCGCCCTGCTTGACCTTGAAGTCTGACCACGAGGTGAACTGGACCTTGCCGGTCTCGTCCGCGAACACGCCTGAGAATATCCTCTTCGCCTCGCCCTTGACCGTGACGTCCTTGGGGTCTATCGAGAGCACTCTGCCCTTGACCTGGACATACCCCATGCCCTCCCTGAGCTCGCCGATGGTGGCGACCTTGGGCGGTCCATCGGCGACCTGTGTGTCCGGTATGGTCGCGGGGTCCTCCTTCCTGATGGATACCCTGTTGCCGAAGTTGACCTGGACCCTGCCCTGGTACTCGCGCGTGTACGCGCCCTTGACGGATATGACCTCTCCCTTGGACAGCGCCAGCCCCTCGGTCTCCCACGCGGTGTAGGGCAGCGTGGTCGAGTCGTCTCCCACGAAGCCGTAGATGATCCTCTTCTTCTCGCCCTTGGAGGTGATCTCCTTGTCGTTCGCGGACAGGACCCTGGCGACGAAGTCCACGTTCGGCTCGTTCGGCCTGAGCTCCGCGAGCTTCCTCTGGAATCCCACGGAGAAGGATGCGGAGTCCCCGCCGTACTTCTTCACGATGGTCTTCTTGGCCATGGGTATGCTGAGCCTGTACACATCGACGTACTTCCTCAGCTCCTCTGCGATCTCTTCCTCAGACAACTTGTCCCCGAGCGCCCTGGCAACTTCTTGTACGTGGGGCGCTAGATTCTCTATCTCCATGCTAAGTCCCCCAATGTTCAGGAGCAGCCGTTCGTACCTGTGCTGCTCGTCTCTTGACTGGGCGACGGCGATATAAAGGGATGCACTGCGGGCATGCGAAAGTACGTTCAATCCGGGCTGCGCCCGATCGCCCTAATCCTGCCCGCGCTCCATCTGACGAGGAATATCTCCTCCCTGCCGACGAACGCGTCCACTTTCCCATAGGTCTCCCGCAGCGCCGTCAGCGCGCCCCTGTGTACCTCCTCCGGGACCTCCCACTGTTCGGAGAGCGTGCGCGCCTCGTAGTTGTCGAGCAGCTTCTGGACGTCGAAGGTCTGTTCGTTCACGGCGAGCCTGACGGTGGAATCCGGGAGCAGCAGCTCGGGCAGGTCGCGTTCGAAAGGACCCGCGCTCCGCATATCGAAGCCCAGCCGCCTGCAGGATTCGCCGTACATCTTCCTCATCTCCTCGGCGCCGGACGGGTCCTTCTCCGAGATCACGGAGATGAGGTCCTTCTTCGTCACCCTCCCTATCTCCTTGAGTGCGGTGCGCCACTGCGGGATCAGATGTATCAGGTGCACGCTCAGGGCGTAGTCGAACGCCAGGTCCCTGAACGGGAGGGCGCACACGTCCGACCTGACGAGGCTTCGGACGCCTTTGGACGACGCCTTCTGCATCATCCGCGTCGACACATCGGCACCGACGACATCGAACCCCTTGTTCTGGAGCGGGAGCGCGAACCTTCCGGTGCCCACGCCAGCGTCGAGGACCATCGCTCCCGCGGACATGGTCTTCTCGACGGCGTCCACGACCCGGGACATGAGCTCGTCGGGTAGCGAGCGCGTCTCATCGAACCTGTCCGCTATCCTGTCGAATGACTTGACCATGGTGCTTCCGCTCGTGTACGTCATCCGCGTCCAGGGTAGTTCAAAGAATCGTCCGTACCGGGCGGAGACGCCTCAGGCGACGTCTGCCGGATTGAACTTCTTTCGATTGCACCTGACTGACATGCTATGGATGTTCACGGGCTATCGGACGAGTTCTGCAAGTCGGGACGACGTCATCCGACGATTAACAATGAACAAACCACACACGATAAATACATATCAGCGCAATATGGGCCAGAGGAGGAGCCTGGGGGGTTTTCATGGCAACGGAGTTCGAGCTATCTGTCGCAGGACCTACGAGGAATCTGCTGGATGCCATCAGTGTCTTGTCGAACCAACTGATCAACCTAGAGACGGTCGCCACGGCCAAGGTCGACGACCGGTTCGTCGTGCGTTTCATCACCGGCAACGATGATGAATGCAGGACGGCGTTCATGAAGGCGGACCTGCCTTTCAGAGAGCGGAAGGTCCTCGTTCTGGACGTCTACAACAAGCCTGGCCAGTGGCTCAAGGCTGCGAGGTGCCTCACCGACGGGGGCGTGGAGCTCGAGGGGAGCTACCTCCTGAGCCAGAAGAACGACAGGCTCAGGTTCGTGTTCGGCGTGAGCGACTACCCGAAGGCGAAGAAGATCGTCGGGCAGATCACCGACTGTTCCGTTGACTGAAGCGGTCCCGGAGGCGTTGGCTCGTGTGCGAGTCGTCTGTCTACTTGGTCAAAGGGAATGAGAAGACCATGGTCATGCAGGAGGCTGCCAGGCTCCAGGTTTTCGAGGGGGGCGTGGTGTGCGTCAGCTCGCTGGGTGAGCGGCTCGAGCTAGCCGATGTCGAGATAGCCGATGCGAACCTGATCAAGCATGAGATTGTCCTGAGGCCGAGGGGTGCGTGAGGGGTTGGCCCTGAAGGTGGCGGTCGCCGGCAAGGGCGGCGTGGGCAAGACGACCATCGCCGGTTCCCTCGCCCGCGTGTGGGCCATGGACGGCCGGAGGGTGCTCGCAGTGGACGCGGACCCAGCGGCCCACCTGCACTCGGTCCTGGGTATCCCCAGGTCGGAGATGCCAAGGCCCATATCGGCTGAGCTGGACCTCATAGAGGAGAGGACGGGGGCGAAGCCCGGGACGGCCCTCGGCCCGTTCTTCCGGCTCAACCCGAGGGTGGAGGACATACCGGACAAGTACTCAGTGGTCGGCCCGGACGGCGTTCGCCTCATGGTCTTGGGGACGATCAGGGCTGCTGGCTCCGGCTGTTTCTGCCCCGAGAACGCGCTCCTGAGGGGCCTGCTCGAGCATGTGGTCCTCGAGAGGGATGACACCGTCGTCGTGGACATGGAGGCCGGGCTGGAGCAGTTCGGCCGCTCCACGTGCAGGGGGGTGGACCTCCTGCTGCTGGTGGTCGAGCCCGGGAGCAGGTCCGTCGACACGGCCGGCCGGATGGCCGAGCTGGCGCGGGACATGGGGGTCCCGAGGCTGGCGGTCGTCGCGAACAAGGTCAGGAAGGGTGACCAGGAGCGGGCGCTGGCATGCCTCCTGGACGGTCGATCCCTCGGGCTTACGTGGTCCTTCCCTTACTCAGAGTCGGTCGCGTCCGCGGACCTGGAGGGCCGGTCGCCCTTCGACGCGGCTGGCAGGGACGAATGGGTCGCAAGCGTCAGACAGCTCTCGAACGTGGTTTCAAGATTGGCGGAGGATGGGGGTTCCTGATGCGCCTCCGCCCGAATCGGCAGGAGCCGTACACGTCCGGCAAAGAAAACGTATTAGTAGCATCATCTGTATTCGTCAGATGCCGACCGGAAAGCGGAAGGAAACATCGAGCCAGACATAGGCATGCTTGGGGTGGATTGAGACGGGAGGAACAGGGGGGCGCCAAGGCCGGCCGATGCCAGGAAGAGGCGGCGCCACGGGCGACCCGGTTCGGGGACGCGGCAGCGCAGGAAGCGCTCGAATTCCGTACGAACGTCCATGAGATTCTGACCACGTGACGTCAGGTTCCCGCACTCAATCCCTCGGGGCGGCCGAGAGCACATGGAGGGAGGCCCCGGTGGGGGAAGCGACGGAGGAGAAGGAGGCCAAGCCAGGCGAGGGCGCCAAGGCTGGCGGCAAGTGGGTGTGCGAGTGCTGGGACCAGAGCTGCCAGAGCATGTTCTCCAACCTCCATGGCGAGGGCGTCACGACCATCATGGACAGGTCGGCGGCGCAGGGCGCGCAGTGCAAGTTCGGCTCCCTGGGCCTATGCTGCAGGATATGCCTGCAGGGGCCGTGCAGGATCAACCCCATGGGGAAGGAGCCCACGACAGGCATCTGCGGCGCGCGGGACTACACTATCGTCGCGAGGTACATAGACCGCATGATCGCCGGCGGGACGGCCTCGCACTCAGCGCACGGGAAGGAGATCGCCCATGTGCTGTTGGGCGTTGCCGAGGGTAAGATCAAGGATTACAAGGTCACGGACGCGGCGAAGCTGGAGTCGGTCGCGAAGAAGCTCGGCATCCCGTATCAGGGCAAGGCTGCGAACGTGCTCGCGGGCGAGGTCGCACGAGCGGCGATGGAGGACTACTCCCGGTACGACGGCCAGCCCCTGAGCTTCCTGAGGTCGACAGTGACCAAGGGCAGGATGAAGACCTGGGACTTCAACGGCGTCGTCCCCTCCAACATCGAGACCGCCATCACGAATGTCATCCACAGGACCGCCATGGGCGTGGACGCTGACCCGGTCCCGATCCTGTTCGGCGGCATCCAGTGCGCCCTATCGGACTACACGGGCGCGCAGATATCCTCCGACCTGAGCGATGTGCTGTTCGGGACGCCCAAGCTCGTCCTGAGCGAGGTCAACCTTGCCGTCCTGGACGAGAAGAGCGTCAACGTCGCGGTCCACGGTCACAACCCGCTCCTGAGCGACCTGATGGTCGATGTCGCCCGGGAGATGACCGATGTGGCGAAGAAGGCGGGGGCCGAGCGGTTCAACATCGTCGGCGTCTGCTGCACGGGCAACGAGATACTGATGCGCAAGGGGATTCCCATCGCGTCGAACGTGCTCGCGCAGGAGCTGGTCCTCATGAGCGGGCTCGTGGACGCGATGGTCCTGGACTACCAGTGCTTCCTGCCCTCGCTGGTCACCCTGTCCAAGTGCGTCCACACGAGGATGATCTCGACCGAGGAGGTCGCGAGGCTCGTGGGCGACACGCACATCGAGGTCGTGCCCGAGAGGGCCAAGGAGGCCGCGAAGGAGATCCTGACCATGGCCGCGGACGCGTATAAGCGTCGCGGGAAGGTCACGAAGCTCCCTGATGTGAAGCCGAGGAGGACCGTCGCGGGCTTCAGCGTCGAGCAGATGAGACACCTGTTCGCCGCGAAGAACCCGGATGACCCGTTCCAGTACCTCGTGGACAACATCCAGAGCGGCAACGTCCGCGGGGTCGCGCTGTTCGCGGGCTGCAAGAGCATGCGCACGAAGGACAACGAGGACGTCCTGATCATCGCGCGCGAGCTCCTCAAGAAGGACGTGCTGGTGCTCACGACGGGATGCAACGCCATCGAGCTGGCCAGGGCGGGGTACATGGACCGCGCGATGGTCAAGGAGCTCGCGGGCGAAGGGCTCCAGTCGTTCCTGTCGGACCTGTCGAAGGCCGCGAGCGTGAAGGATGGCCTTCCGTGCGTGTGGCACATAGGCTCGTGCGTGGACAACCCCAGGTTCGCGAACCTCGCGACCGAGGTGGCCAACAGGCTCGGGGCGGACATCGACAAGATACCGTTCGTCGCG
Source organism: Methanobacteriota archaeon (assembly GCA_011391345.1). Taxonomy (GTDB): domain Archaea; phylum Thermoplasmatota; class Thermoplasmata; order UBA10834; family UBA10834; genus UBA9653. The sequence goes on from JAABQR010000057.1 coordinate 11,039, forward strand.
GCTGCGCC
>JAABQR010000047.1 GCA_011391345.1 Methanobacteriota archaeon
TATCCCTGGGTTGCTGTTCTTCATGCAGACGAAGACGTCCGCTCCGGACCTTGCGAGCGCGTGCACGATCGCATGCTCGCGCGCCCCTCCCCCTACGGCCAGCACTCTCATCTTATGCTACCTGCGAGGGCATCAGGTTCGGCTCATATGAACATTTTCTCCCTTCTGGCCCGAGACCGCCCGCAGGACGGGTGCCAGCGGCTCCAGCAAACCATTTAAGACGGCTAACACCTTCTACCGCCCGATGACTCATACTGGCCTCGCCGCGCAGCTGCTGAAGGCCGCGGGCGCGACGGTCGGCGACATCGTGCGCATCCAGAAAGGACACGAGACGCACACAGGCGTCCTTATGCCCAGGCACGAGTTCAGCGACGAGGCGATCATCACACTCAAACTGCCAAGCGGGTACAACATCGGCTTGCGCGTGACCCAGGGTTCGACCGTGACCATCGTGTCCAAGAAGGAGACGAAGGGTGATGTCAGGAAGAAGCTGCCCCGTGGCCAGGGCAGGAAGGACGTCGCCGTCATCAGCACGGGTGGCACGATCGCATCCTACGTCGATTACAGGACCGGCGCCGTGCATCCAGCCAAGTCCGCCGACGAGCTCGTGTTCTCGGTACCCGAGCTCATGGACCTGTGCAATGTGCGCGCGAAGGTGCTCTACTCGATCCTGAGCGAGAACATGACAGTCGCCCACTGGCAGGGCCTGGCCAGGGCGGTAGCCGAGGAGCTCAACTCCGGTGCGGTCGGGGCTATCGTGCCGCACGGGACCGATACCATGGGCTTCACTGCTGCGGCCCTGTCATTCATGCTCAAGAACCTGACTGGTCCCGTCGTGTGCGTGGGCTCGCAGCGATCGTCCGACCGTCCCTCGTCGGACGCGACCATGAACCTTCTCGCGGCCACGAGGCTGTGCGTGGACGCGGACCTGGGCGAGGTCGTCGTCATGATGCACGGCGAGCCATCGGACTCATACTGCCTGGCCCATAGGGGCACGAAGGTCAGGAAGATGCACTCGTCGAGGCGGGACGCGTTCGCCAGCATGAACATCCAGCCGATCGCCAGGGTCGAGGGGAGCGAAGTGAGGTTCAGCGGCCACCACCTTAAGCGGTCGGAGGGGCCGGTCGAGGTCAGAGATAAGATAGACGGCCGCGCGAGCCTACTGCACTTCTATCCAGGGTTCGAGGAGGAGCACTTCGACCTCATCGCGAACCATGTGAAGGGAGTCGTCGTCGCCGGCACGGGCCTCGGCCATGTGTCGGACCCGATAATCAGCTCGATCCGCAAGGCCGTGAAGCGCGGGGTCCATGTCGTCGTGACGACTCAGTGCCTCCAGGGCACTGTCAATCTCAACGTGTATTCGACGGGCCGGGACATGGTATCTGCGGGCGCGCTCCCGGTCGGGGACATGCTCCCGGAGACGGCTTACGTCAAGCTCATGTGGGCCATGGGCCAGACGGATGACTACGTCGAGGTGAACAAGCTCATGCTGACCAACATCGCAGGAGAGCTGACGGACAGGAGGGAACTCTGACTTGGACTACGGCACCCTCGGCCTGAAGGTGGGCATAGAGATACATCAACAGCTGTCCACCGGGAAGCTGTTCTGCAGTTGCCCGTCGGAGCTGGTCGACGATCACCACAGGGAGATCGTCAGGCGCCTCCGGCCGACCCAGAGCGAGCTGGGGGAGATAGACAAGGCCGCGCTCGAGGAGGCCGAGAGGAAGCTGCAGTTCAGGTACCAGACAGTGCCGTGCTCGTGCCTGGTCGAGGCGGACGAGGAGCCCCCCCACGACGCGAACAAGCTCGCGATCGAGGTGTCCCTCGAGATGGCCTCCTTGTTGCACATGACCGCTGTGGATGAGATACACTTCATGCGCAAGATCGTCATAGACGGGTCGAACACGGGCGGCTTCCAGAGGACGGCGCTCGTGGCCACGAAGGGCTACCTGGAGCTGAACGGTAAGAGGTTCGGCGTCGCGACCGTGTGCCTCGAAGAGGATGCGGCGAGGAAGCTGACAGAGCACGCGACCGAGGTCACATACAGGCTCGACAGACTCGGCATACCGCTCGTGGAGATGGCGACGGACCCGGACATGTCCACGCCCGAGGAGGCCCGTGCGGTCGCCGCCAGGCTGGGGGCGCTCCTGAGGGCCACGAAGAAGGTCCGGCGGGGCATCGGGACCATCAGGGAGGATATCAACATCTCCGTGTCCGGAGGAGCCAGGGTCGAGATCAAGGGCGCTCAGGACCTCAGGCTCGTGCCCGTCTACATCGAGGAGGAGGTCAAGCGTCAGCTGGCGCTGCTCGAAGTCAAGGACGTCCTCAGGAATAGAGAGGCGAGGAAGTCCCCCACGGACATCAAGGACCTCACGCCGCTCCTGAGGGGCACATCCTGCCGGGTGCTCAGGTCCGCGGTCGACGCAGGGGGCAGGATACTCGCGGCCAAGTTGCCGAAGTTCGCGGGCACCCTCGGGAGGACCGAAGGCGGCGTGAAGCGCCTGGGGGCCGAGATGGCCGCGCACGCGCGCGTGGCTGGGGTGAAAGGCCTGTTCCACTCGGACGAACTCCCGGGCTACGGCGTCACGAGGGCCGAGGTCGAGGACATCGCCACGGAGCTCGCTGTCGGTCCTGAGGACGCGTTCGTGCTGGTCGCGGAGGAGGAAGGGCGTGCCAGGGCCGGCCTGACGAGGGCCGTGGACAGGGCGAACGCGGGCATCGACGGCGTGTCGGAGGAGACCAGGGACCCGCTCCCGGACGGACAGACGGTCTACAGCAGACCACTGCCCGGCAAGGACAGGATGTACCCCGAGACGGACGTCAAACCCATCCTGATAGACGCGCGCATGCTCGAAGGCGTCAAGCTCAACCTGCCGGAGCTCCCGGAGGCGAAGGTGTCCAGGTTCGTCAAGGACTACGGCGTGAACAAGGACCAGGCGGAGGCCATCCTGAACGGCGCGCACGAGGACGAGTTCGAA
>JAABQR010000048.1 GCA_011391345.1 Methanobacteriota archaeon
AGGAGGGGGGCAAGGTCGTGGGCGTCCGGGTCAAGTCCATGGAGGGCACCAGGGACATCACGTGCGGGTGCGTCGTCGCCGCGGACGGGTTCGAGTCCCAGGTGGGCCGATGGGCGGGGATAGACACGAGCCTCGCGCCGAGGGACATCACCAGCTGCTTCCAGTACAGGCTCACCAACATAGACCAGGACTACGACTACTGCGAGTTCGTCCTGGGCAGCAAGGCTCCGGGTGGATACATCTGGATATTCCCCAAGAACAAGGACACCGCCAACGTGGGGATAGGCATGCAGCTCTCGAAGCTGAGCGGCCCCGCGGACGTGAAGAAGCACCTGGACAAGTTCATCCAGGGCGACCCGAGGCTCAGGAAGGGCAGGCCCCTCGAGCTCGTAAGTGGCGCGGTCTCCATATGCGCCCCGATCGAGAAGACCGTCGGCGATGGCATACTGCTCGTGGGGGACGCGGCAAGGCAGATCGACCCCATCACCGGCGGAGGCATATCCAACTCGTGCAAATCGGGTAAGGTCGCCGGCGAGGTGCTGGCCAAGGCGGCGAAGGCGAACGACTTCAGCGAGAAGTCCCTGATGAGGTACGAGAACGGCTGGCGCGACCTCATAGAGAACCAGCTGTACAGGAACTGGCTCGCGAAGGAGAAGCTCGTGACCCTGAGCGACGAGACCTTCGACAAGATCGTGGCGACGCTGAACGAGGTCGGGGTGGACAAGATGTCCACATTCGCGATACTCAAGGCCATAGAGGCGAAGTACCCCGAGCTCGTGAAGGAGTTCCAAGACCTCCTCTGAGCGTCATGCTCAATAGGCAGCCCGTGCTTCCCCTGGACGAAGGGGAAGGAGAGAACCCATGAGTCTGCTCGCCAGCCTCACTGAGACCAGGCGCAGGACGATCATAGCCGTCCTGCTCGTCCTGGCGTTCGCTGCCGCCCTGCGGCTGTACAACATCGGCTGGAGCTACTCCAACAACGGCGTCGACGAGGGAGTGATGCTCCAGAGGGCGCTCCTGATCAGCAGGGACTACGACCTGTACACCGACATACCGTGCGACCAGGCGCCTCTGGCGTTCTACTTCGGCGCGCTGCTGAAGGGGGATGTCGTCACCCTGAGAGCCCTGAACGCGGCCCTGTCGGTCGCGGCCATCGCGGCGTGCATGTTCGTGGCGAGGAAGATCGGAGGAGACATAGCCATGGTCGCGACCGGGGTGTTCCTCGCGGTGGACTTCGCCTTCATCCGCGAGTCGAGGCTGTTCTCGCTCGACGGCATGGCCGCCTATCTCCTGGCGTTCGCGTTGCTGTCATTCTACTACTATGCCAAGAGAGGGGACAGGCTAGCGGTGTTCGTCGCCGGTCTGTTCGTGGGCCTTTCAACCGCCGTGAAGCTCCTGGGCGGGCTGGGGATCATAGCGCTCGTCCTGTTCTTCGTCCTGGAGGCCGTCAGGGAGCGGTCCTTCAAGGCGTCGAAGGCGGTCGACCTCGGCATCATGGTCGGCGCCTCCGCGGTCCCGCTGACCCTCTTCATGGTCGCGCTCGGCCCGTCAGAGATGCTCCAGGGCATGCTCTTCGACCAGACGCACAGGGAGTTCGAGCCGCTGTTCAAGCTCTCGATACTAGCGTACCTCGGCCTGAACCTGACATACATCCTGCCAATCGCGTACGCGCGCGAACTGTGGGGCGTGGGTCCCGAAGTGAGGTACCTCATCGTCGTGACCGGGGTGATACTCGCGTTCATGATCCTGAACCCTCTCGTGTTCTTCCACCACATGGTCCTCTTGAGCCCCGCCCTGGCGATACTCGGCGGGTTCGTGACCGCCGAGACGGTCATGTTCAAAAAGGGGCATACGCACAAGAGCAAACTCTACCATGTGCTCAAAAAGGACGTGACCCTCAGGCGCTTCGCGACGCTCGTGATCATGATAGACATAGTCGCATCCATGGGGCTCGCGTTCTACGGCGTCGCCGCGCAGGGGGAACCATCCGAGATCGTGTACGCGGAGAAGCTCAGGACGATCACCGACCAGGACGATTGGGTCATCTCCGGGGACCCGCTGATCGCGACGTACGCGGACAGGCAGGTGCCTCCAGAGGTCGTCAATGTCGCCTATAGGAGATATCCTCAGCTGACGCTCGAGGACCTCGAGCAGGCCATCGAGAAGTACAACGTGTCCGTCGTGGTCCTGTGCTTCAGGCTGAAGGAGATCGAAGGGTTCGTCCAGTACCTGCGGGACAACAACTTCACGATGGTCGTGCCCTGGTGGATAGGCACCGGGGACGACACCGTCCTGGACATGTTCGAGGGGAGCATAGACCCGACATACTTCTACGTGAAGGTCAGCGTGGCCGAGGAGTACGACATCCCGACGATCAACCCTAAGTCCGCGATCTAGGGCGCATATCGGCCTCGAACGTCCAGAGGGCGTTGGCGAAGAAGTTGAAGATGCTCACGAGGAATATGCATATCATCTGGGCGAAGACCTGGTACAGGCTCGCCTTGTCCTCGACCAGGCCGAGCGCGGGGAACAGGTGGTCCGTCAGGACGGAGTACAGTATGAGGTTCAGCATCAGCCCGTCCGCGCTCACCAGGAGGAACTGCGGATACTGGAAGTGTATCTTGCCCTTGGACCTGAATGTCCACCACCGGTTCCAGATGAAGTTGTTCGTGTCCGCGACCACGAAGGCCAGGATCAGGGCCAGCATCTCGTTGACATAGAAGACCTCGATGGATGTCCAGAAGATGGCTAGGTTGATCAGGGTGCCGATCCCTCCGATCAAGGCGAACTTGATGTACTTCGCCAGCCACGGCTTCTTGTGTTCGTAGAGCAGGAGACAATGGTCGATGTACTTGAGTGTCACTGACGCCCCGAGCTTGCTCTTGCCGGCCTTGCGGTCCGCGAATGTGATGGGCACCTCCTCGACCTTGCTCACCTTGCCCTTC
>JAABQR010000049.1 GCA_011391345.1 Methanobacteriota archaeon
CCCCATCGCCGCTAGCCGCTCCGATGACCTCCTCGCTCCTCCGATCAGCGGACCCTTCATGGAGCTCTCCGAGGGCGTGTCCGAGAGGAGCTTCTTGACAAGGCGAGGTACGGTCAGCTCTTCCTCGGGCTTCGGGGACGGGATCGCGAGCGCGGATCCGACCGAGCGCACGGGCCTCGGGGCCACCCAAACGAAGGACCGCTCGGGGTGCGCCCGCACGAAGTCCTTCAGCCTCTGCCGGTCTATGTATGCCCTGCCCGAGCCACCCAGGCCGTAGATCTCGCACAGTATCCTCAGGTCGTCGGGGTCTGAGAAGAGCGCGATGTCCCCCTCGGTCACGAGCTCGATGTGGTATCTCTTGTACATGACGTACAGGTACACCATGATGGCGATGACGGCGAAGGCCCCGATCTGGTACGTGTCGTGGCCCAGGCTGACGAGGACCGCGGCGACCGCGATGGTGCCGAGCGCGAACACGAGCGTGAACGCGCCCCATGCCTGTTCCGCCCTCATGCTTTCGCCCTATGGAGCGGCCAGCCCGTAGAAATATCTGTGGGGCCGTCACGCCCTCTCTATGGACATCGAGAAGTCCACTGAGCGCACCGAGTGGGTGATCCACCCGACCGATATGATGTCCGCCGCGTCCGCGTACTTAGCGATGTTCTCCGGCGTGATGCCTCCTGACACCTCGACCAAGATGTCCGGGCACCTCTCCTTGAGCTTCGAGTAGAGCTCCCTCGCATCTCCAGGGTTGAAGTTGTCGAGCATGATGATGTCCGCGCCAGCCTCGAGCGCGGCGAACGCGTCCCGCTCGCACTCGACCTCTATCTCTATCTTCTTCGTGAAGCTGGATCTCTTGGCCCTCTTCAGGGCCTCGTGCACGCCGCCCGCGACATTGATGTGGTTGTCCTTGATGAGAATCGCGTCGTCCAGCCCGAACCTGTGCGGGTCGCCGCCTCCCAGGACCACGGCCTTCTTCTCGAACTCCCTGAACCCGGGCACGGTCTTCCTCGTGGCCGCGACCCTGACATGGGGGTTGACCTCCCTGCACTTGTCGACCATGTCGCTCGTGACCGTCGCGATGCCGCTCATCCTCATCAGGAAGTTCAGCGCGAGCCTCTCGCCCGCCAGGAGGGATCTCGCGGGCCCGGAGACCCCCAGGATGAAGTCCCCCTTCTTCACGGACGCGCCGTCCTTGCGTCTCATGACCGCCCTCGCCCCGAGTTCCTTGAACACCTCGGACGCCTCAGCGGCGCCTGCAAGGACGCACCTCTCCTTCGCTATGATCCTGCCCCTGGCCTTCTGGTCGGCGGATACGAGGAGCTCCGATGTGATGTCACCTGAGCCGATGTCCTCCCGGAGGTACTCGTGTATCTTCGAGCGCATGCGCTCGGAAAGAGAGCGTTTGCCCTAATAATGATATCCCGCGTCAGAGCACGAACTTCTCCCCGTTCATGGGGAGGAGCACTTCGAAACCCTCCTTGCGGAGTTCCTCGGCCAGCGCTTCCCTGTGGTCCCCGTGGCAGAGCACGATCTTCTGGGGTGAGCACCCCTTGGCGAACGCGACGAGGTCGTCGTGGCCCGCGTGGGCCGAGAAGTCGAACTTCAGGACCTCGCACTCGACCTTCTCCACGACCCCGTGGAACTCCATCGTGCCCGTGTCCAGGAGCTTCCGGCCGTTGCTTCCCTCGACCTGGTACCCTGTCATGAGGATGGCGTTCTTGGGGTCTTCTTTGGCCGCCTCGATGTAGCTCACGACCGGGCCGCCGTCCAGCATGCCGCTGGTCGTCACGATGACCTCGCCGTCATGGGCCCTCTGGCGCGCCTGGAAGTTCTTGACCTCCCTGCCCCTGGAGACTGCCTGCCGGAGCCTCTTCGCGGAGCGCAGATGCTGCGGCTCCTCGAGGTATACCTTGTTCACGGACTTGCCCATGCCGTCGTGCCAGTAGTCAAGCTTGCTGTCCTTGAGCAGTAGGAGCATCTCCTGGGTCCTTCCGACCGCGAAGGCGGGCACGATGGCCTTCCCGCCCCGGTCCACGACCTCGTGGACCTTCTTCAGGAACTCGTACTCCGTCTTGAGCCGGTCAGGATGGTTCCTGCCGGAGTAAGTGGATTCCATGATCAGGTTGTCGCACTTCACGGGCTTGGCACCTGACACCAGGCGCGTGTCGAGCGTGTGTAGGTCACCTGTGACGAGCGTGGTCCTCTTGCCCACGAGCTCGTACATGGTCGCCCCCGGGATGTGTCCCGCGGAGTGCGTCCGGACCTGCATGTCCTGGACCGGGACCGTGTCCCCGAACTCGATGTCCCGGAACCTGCCCAGGGCCTGCTTGACATCCGTCTTCCCGTACATCTCGGGATAGCCCTCGGACGCGGCGACCTTGATGCTGTCCTCCATCAGGATCGAGCCGACCTTCTTGCTTGTGGTCGTCGCTATGACATCTATATCGTGCCTCGCCGTCACCCAAGGGATCATGCCGCAGTGGTCCAGGTGTGAGTGCGTGAGGAACATCATATCTATCGGGGGCGCTGGCGCCGGATACTTCGGCGGGTCTGTGGCGGACATACCGTAGTCGAAGAGCACCTTGGCCTTCCCGGTCTTCACGAGTATGGCGAGCCTTCCGACCTCGTGCCCTCCTCCTAGGAATTCGCAATCTATTGGCATTGGCAGGCCAACGACCTCTCGTATAATATGCTTGTCCCCAGACCTGCGGTGCTGGTTCAGGGCTCCCCGACGACCTGGACAGCCACTTCCCTGGACCGCGGCCTCACATCCAGCTCTAGGAACACTATCTGCTGCCACGTGCCCAGCAGGAGATGCCCGTCCACGACCGGGACCGTGAGCGAAGGGCCTATGAACGAGGCCCTCACATGCGAGTGCCCGTTCCCGTCGCCCCAGCGCCTGTGATGCTCGTAGTCCAGGTCCTTCGGGTAC
>JAABQR010000050.1 GCA_011391345.1 Methanobacteriota archaeon
GCCTCGGGCGGGCGGTTCAGGTGGGCCTCATCACCTTGGGGGACCGCAAGCGGTCCCCCGATATGTGGTTTTCCCTGTGTCCGACGCGGTTGTCGGACGCAGGCACGGCGGTCCCAATCTTTAACTATCCCCCCGGCCTCGCAGTCTTGATGCGCTGCACCCATTGCGAGAAGTGTTGCCGTGAGACTGAAATGGAGCTCTGCGAGGCAGACATCGCGCGGCTAGAGCGCGCGGGCCACCGGAAGGAGGAGTTCTCTCGCCTCGGACCCGACAATGTGAGGAGGCTAAGGAACGACGGGGACTTCTGCGTCTTCTACGACCGCGAGCGCAACCGGTGCAGGGAGTATGACCGCAGACCCCTGGGGTGCGTCATATACCCTGTGAACATGTCCGTGGAGGGCGAGGTCGTTGTCGATGAGCTTTGCCCTGAGGCGGACTCGGTTACAGAGCGAGAACTTGAGGCCAAGGGGAGGCGGCTCCGCATGTTGCTGGACACGATATCTGCCGAGGCACGGCGTTTGCAAGGCCCTCCGTGAAGTCGATTACGGCAGTAGGTTCTTGGCCCAGGCCGAAGCCCTTTCGAGTTCCCCTTCTTTCAGGGGGCCTTTCTTGCCAGTGACATAGAACGGCGCGGCAGGCAGGGCCGGGACCCCGCCTTTCGATATGAGGCTCTCCGCTATCTTGTCCGCAGCGAAACCGAACACTTTGACGAGCCGGCCTGCGTACCTGGTGTCGAAGGCCCCCACCTTCACGCCTTTCACTGACGCGTCTGGCAGCCGGGACAGTAAGCTCTGGATCGCCTCGGTGGGCCTTCCACCCAGGGTCGGGGAACCGACAACGAGCAGATCGACTTGACCGGTCCCGGCGGGATCGACCTGGCCCACCTTGACCACGCTGACATCACCTGTTATCCCTTTCCCGATGGCCTTCGCAATCTGTTCCGTGTTTCCATAGACTGAATCGTAGATGATCAGCGCTTTCATGATATCCCTGGATCCGGTTCTTCGGTACGTAATCGGCGAGGACGACTTTAAAGAGCGTAGGCCGCATCTATTCTGACCTTCTCAACTATCCCGACCCGTGCACGACCGTCTTGGCTCCAATGGGAATCCTCCACGCATCGTCTGGGCTGTGAACGGATGCCTCGAATGCCTCGGTGTTGACTCCTGCGGATGTAAGGTTGCGGCCCGTCTTCAAGGTACTATGGTTTGCCCTTGACCGTTCCAGTCTCAGGATGCGATGTGAGTGTCGTCCCCCGTCAGTTGGAGGATCCTCCTGACGGTCGTTGTCAGCTGCGATACACTGAACGGCTTTGCAAGGAACCCCGCAGCCCCCGCCTGAAGCGCGAGAGACGTTATGCTCGTGTCGGCGCTGATGAACAGTATCTTCAGATCCGGTTCGATGGCGAGGAGTTCATTCATGGTTTCCAGTCCGTTCTTCCTCGGCATCCTGTGGTCCATCAGCACCATGTCCGGTGGGACCTTCAGTGCCTTGAATCCGAGGACTGCCTCCACTCCGTCGAGAGCGCTGCCCACGACCGTCAGGCCTTCCCGCTGGAGGATTATCGTGCACAACTGAATCATCGAAGGTTCGTCATCGACGACGAATATCCGTCTCGTCATCAAGGACCTCTCGTGACTTGGAGCCTCGCGCTCGACGAACCCGTGAATGGTCCGTCGGATGCTCCTTCAGCGTCCGATCCGTATGCGGGGGTGGCCATTCCTACTCTCCAGCACGTCTCAATCGTCGCCAAGGGTATATCTACTCTCGTCGAATTCGCTGTAGTCTCCCAGGCACATCCTGCCGTTTTTCGTGAGAACGCGTCCGCATGAGTGATGCACAATCCTTCAAAGGGTCGTTGATGACGGCGTGGCCTCGCCGGCAGGTGGCGCTCAAATCAACGGCTTCATGGGAAAGTGATTTATCGCAACAGTGTGATTGAGCTCAAGGAGGATGTTGGGCTGCGTGTGCATATTTCGAAGATGTGGGTGATTGGATATCCGCTTGTCAGAATACTCCTCACAATACTCCTCTTCTTCCTACTGTTCATTCCCGCGGGCATGGTCGCGAGCGACGCGTGCGGTCATTCACTCGACGACCCTCTCGTTGTCAGAGTCGGAGTTTATGAGAACCCCCCCAAGGTGTTCACGGGCGACGATGGTGATGTTCAAGGGCTGTTTCCAGACGTGATCGAGTACATCGCGGCTGAAGAGGGGTGGGTGCTGGAGTATGTGGTCGGCAATTGGACGGAGTGCCTGGAGCGTCTTGACAACAACGAGATAGACCTCATGGTGGATGTGGCGATCTCTGACGAAAGGCTCGATGAATATGTCTTCTCAAACGAGAGCATGTTCCTCAGCTGGGGCGTCGTGTATGCACAGCCAGACTCTGTTGTGGATTCTATTCCTGAGTTGGACGGGATGACGATGGCTGTCATGAAGGAGAGCATACACACGATAGGAGAGAATGGCATCCTGAACCTCATAGAAGAGTTCCAGGTCAACGTGACCGTCGTTGAGTATGATGATTATGAGCAGGTCTTCGAGTCTCTCGACAACAGGGATGTCGATGTCGGCGTCGTCAATCGGATATTCGGGGGCATGTATGATGGTGACTACGACGTCGTGCGAACCCCGATCATCTTCAATCCGACGGACCTCAGGTTCGCCACCCCGGCGAATTCTACGATCGGCCCGTACCTGATCGAGCGGATGGATAGTCAACTGAGAGAACTGAAGAGGGATTCCGATTCCGTATACTACCAGTCGCTCCACACCTACATGCCATATCTGTTCGAGGACGACGGCGAGCTTCCTCAGTGGTTGATGCCTGCCCTGCTCTCGTCCTTCGGTGTTCTGGCCCTCATCATCTCGATGATTTTGCTACTGAGACACAAGGTGAAGACCCGGACAGCCGAGTTGCAG
>JAABQR010000051.1 GCA_011391345.1 Methanobacteriota archaeon
CTTGATGGATGGGGGCTCGACGCCCTTAGACCTCCCGACCTCCTCTGATATGATGAATGTCTTGAGGGACGGGTAATCGTCCAGGAACTTCATGGAGTCGATGTCCTTGAGGTCCAACCGGATCTCCTCGCCGTCGGGTGTGAGGATGAAGAAGTCGCTCTTGATCTTCTCGACGACTTCCTCCCTGGTCTTCTTCTGCTCAGCATCGAACTCCCTGGACAGCTCTGACAGCGGGTGGCCTTTGCACTTGATCTCGAAGCCCTTGTACCATCCGAACGGGGACCTGTGGACGTCCATCCCCTTGGACGAAATCGCGGCCTCCGTGGCCTTGAGCACAGCGATGGCCTGGTCGGGCCTTGCCAGGTCCGAGCTCAGGTGTGCGTAGGGATAGAGGACGACGCTTCTGGCCTCCACCTTGGAGAATACCTCTGCGATGTCGGTCGCAGCGACCTCGGCGATTGCATCAGCATTGTCGTCCGATGACTCGACCGTCGTGAAAACGACCAGGGGTTCCTGGAAGGAATGCTTCCTGGGAGCGCCCACTGGGATCTCCTCGGCCATCTTCGTGGGATCCTTGACCTCGTACTCGAACTTGTCCGCATGGATGATGAGGACCCTCATCTTAACCGGCGTTGAAATGACGACGCACATATTAAAAGGATGTATGCCTCCCAGACCATTGCCACAGAGCGAAATATACATGGCCGTGTGGTGATACAGGTCTCGATCTCTGATAGCAGATGGGAGGCACTCAGTTGCGGGACAGTGTCGAGTCGGGTCCACGGATGGGCCCATCTGATACCAACAACCACGGGCACGAGGAGATGCGGAAGGCGAAGACCTACAAGGGGATATGTGTCGCTCTTCCCCACAAGGGCAAGCCGACCAAGATATTCGGCAACAGCCCGGCGGAGTTCATATCCACGCTCCAGAGTTCGAGCCTGGGCTGGGTCAACTTCACCATTGACGACCTGGAGAAGGACGGCACAGAGGTGGCCGTGAAGCTCGGGTTCAGCGACTCGCTGGTCTCGACCCTGCTCAAGGGGTACTACGCCTCATTCGAGGATAGGGACACCGAGCTGGGGATCATGGTCCCCGCTGTCAAGGTCTCGAAGCTCGATGTCAAGTCCTTCCCGCTCATCATACTCGTGCGCAAGGACCTCATCGTGACCATCCACAGCCGGGATGTGGAGCGGCTGGTCCTGTTCTCGAGGTATGCGGACGCCTTTCTGAGGAAGCTCCCGGAGGGCATGTCCCTGAGCGACCGCCTCACCATGATGCTCGTCAGGATACTCGATGAGAACAACTCACACAACTTCGAGCACCTGAGGGAGATTGAGGAGCAGGCGGACACCATGGGTGAGCTCCTCCTGGACCCCGAGTCCCCCAGACTGGAGATAGGCAGGAAGATCTACCAGCTGAAGCACGCGCTCATCACCTATCTGAACACACTCTGGCGGACCGCGGACGTCCTCCACTCGCTCCGGTTCGGCGACGCCGAGCTCATCGCGGACAACCCCAAGACCCTGGCCAAGGTGGGCCTGCTCGTCGAGGATGTGAACCGCCAGATATCATTGAGCGAGCACATGTCCGAGGTCCTCGCCTCCGGCCTTGAGGTGCTGCAGGCCCTCTACAACAACCAGCTGCAGACCCTCAACAACCGCATGACGATGACCATAACCTGGCTGACGATTCTAGGCACAGCGGTGCTGGTTCCAAACACCCTCGCTACGGTCGTCGGTTCCCTCGGAGGGATGGATAACAACATGCTGTTCTGGTACGGCGCAGTCCTCGTCCTCGCGACCGTGAACTCGACGTATCTGGCATACTGGTGGGTCAAGCGTTGGGTCAAGCTGCCCAAGGACCGCTGACCCCGTACCGGTCCATGATATGTCGTCGGAATTCTTTTTAACTAGCTCGGGGCATAGGTACACCGAGGACTGGAAACTTGAAGGAATTCGATGTCTTCGTCCAGGACAAACCCGGAGAGCTGGCCAAGGTGTGTGAACTCCTTGGGAACAACGGCGTGAACATCAAGGGCATCGCCAGCGAGCGAAACAACACGAAGCCCCTGATACGGGTCGTGACCGACGATGAGGCGACGGCCAAGGCCGCGCTGGTGAAATCTGGCATAGGGTACGATTTGAAGGATGTCGTCTCGATCAGGCTACCGGACAGGCCCGGCGAGCTAGGCAAGGTCGCCAAGAAACTGGCCAGGGCCATGGTCAACGTCGATTCCATCTACATCATCGGGAAGGACGGCGGCCACACGGACATGATATTGACCGTCGACAACAAGAAGAAGGCCGAAGAGGCCCTCAGATAGCCGCTACGGGTCCCCTTCCCAGGGAGTATCGTCTTATTCGACGCGGTGTCTCAGTCCAGACTCTTGCCCCGTCTTACTAGGATTTCCTCTAGCAGGTTCCTAGCCTCCCGGACTTTGGCCAGTTCCTCATGGGAGAGGTCTAGTCTCAGGAGGTGTGACCAGACCTTCGAGAGGGCGTGGTACGATTCCCTTATCAGGTCCAGGTCCTCGTCCACCAGAGATGGTTCCTCAGGTGGCTTCTCCTCCGTGAGCCTGTAAAGGGCGTTGCGGCCAATCTTGGTCCTCTTCACGACGCCCTTCCTCTCGAGTTTCTGCAGCGCCTGGGTCGCGCCGGATTGCGTGATTTTGAGTTCGGATGCCAAGAGGGTCGGGGAGTTGATCCCTCGCCTCAGTATCTCGACGATATGCTTCTCTCGATCCGTCAGGGTCATTCTAAGCACCTATAAGTGAGATATTAGTACATGCTTATGTGTACTTATGTTTGCTTATGTGTTTCAGCTGCAGGACCTGATGGTTCTAGTCGTACAATATCGTTTCGGGTGAGGGCCAGTTGTTATGAAATTGTTCGCTTAACGGTTGCTGG
>JAABQR010000052.1 GCA_011391345.1 Methanobacteriota archaeon
CGCTCTATGACGCCTGTCTCGTAAGCCAGCTGCGCGAAGACCAGCTCCATGGCGCCCTTGCCCATCATCATGGTGCCTATGGCCAGCGACTCGTTTTTGCCGACGCCCGACAGGCGGACCGGGAGGTACGACCCGAGGACCTTGCCGAACAGCGCGACGCCCGTCAGGGCTGCCAGGATGCCGATGGAGCCCCAGACGTCACCGAAATCGACCGAGAAACCTATCAGGACGAAGAATATCGGAGCGAGGAAACCGAGCGTGATGCCTGAAAGGATCCCCTCGACCCTCGCCCAGGTCCTGAGCCCCTTGCCCGTCTCCCTCAGGAGCATGCCGGCGACGAACGCGCCGATGAACGCTGGCAGCCCCATCTGCTCCGCGAGGACGGCGAAGGCGATGGCTATCGTCACGGCAACCGCGAACGCCGCCTCGCCCGTCTGCATCCTGGCCAGGAGCTTGTACACCCTCGGGACGACATACTGGCCGACCAGGAACGTGAGGGCGAAGAACAGGGCGAAGCCGAACGCGACGAGGGCGGCCTCCTCGAGGCCGGAGTATCTGTCGTCGCCTCCCAGGATGATGCCCATCGCGAAGAGCAGGCCGAGGTCCGTGATCAAGGACGCGCTCACGATGACCCCGCCCGTCCTCGTATGGAGGACCCCGAGGTCCTTCAGTATGCGGATGGTGACCGGGAGGGCCGTCACCGCAACGGCCAATGCGGCGAACACCATGGTGGTTCCGCTCAGGCCGAAGACATGAGCGACGGCGAGTCCGAAACAGAAAGGCACGGCGACTCCCACGGTCGCGAGAGCAATGCCCTGCCGCAGGTGTGAGAGCATGTTCTGCGACGAGAACTCCATGCCGACATAGAGCATGAAGAACATGATGCCGAGGTCCGCGAGGTCCGATATGAACGCGGACGTGTACATGCCGTCCAGCCATGGGATGACCGCGCCAAGGACGAACGGGCCGATGAGTATCCCGGCGAGGAGCTCTCCGAGGATGGGCGGCTCGTTGATACGCGAGACGGCCTCCCCGAGCATCCTGGCTATGGCGATTATAAGCAGGACATACACGAGGATGGAGAGTTCCATAAGCCGACCTGTGCCCCGGAACGGTAGAGCATCCAGATATTGATTAACGTTGGCAAGCCGGGCCGGAGTATAGCCCGGACCGACCGAGGAAAAGGTATATACGCGCGACAAGTTACGCTCGACGGTGGTATTCTCTTGCCGTCATGGCAGCACATCACCTACTCGGACGAAGTAACTCCTGAGATGTACGGGAAAGAGGTCACAGTCGGCGGCTGGGCCCAGGAAGTGAGGAACCTAGGCGGCATCTCCTTCCTCCAGCTCAGGGACTCGCACGGCGTGGTCCAGGTCACACTGCTGAAGAAGAGGAACAAGGAGCTGTTCGACCTCGTCGCCTCGATCCCGAGGGAGTCCGTCCTGCGGGTCACGGGAGAGGCGAAGCAGAGCAAGGAGGCCAGGGCAGGATATGAGATCCTGCCGTCCAAGATCGACATCTTGAGCAAGGCCGAGACGCCCCTCCCGCTCGGAGTCGTGGACAAGGTCGGCGCAGACCTCGACACGAGGCTCAACAACAGATTCATGGACCTCAGGAAGGACGAGGTCAAGGCGGCATTCAGGATCAAGTCCGTCACGCTGCAGGGTATCAGGCAGTTCCTCTCGTCGCAGGGATTCACGGAGGTCAGCACGCCCAAGATAGTCGCCGCGGGCGCAGAGGGCGGGGCGACGCTCTTCCAAGTCAAGTACTTCGACAGGAACGCCTATCTGGCCCAGAGTCCGCAGCTGTACAAGCAGAACCTGATGGCGACCGGACTGGACAGGATATTCGAGATAGCCCCCGCGTTCAGGGCCGAGGCCTCGGACACGATCAGGCACATCGCGGAGTTCACGTCCCTCGACGTCGAGCTCGCGTTCATCGAATCCTCGGACGACGTCATGGAAGTCGCCGAGGGGATCGTCATCAACAGCCTCAGGCACGTGCGCGAGCACGCGAAGCCCGAGCTCAAGGCGTTGGGAGTGGACATCGGGGAACCGCTCACGCCGTTCCCGCGCGTCAAATACGCAGACGCGGTTGAGATGGTGCGGTCGAGGGGGATGAAGCTGGAGCCCGGCGAGGACCTCGGGACCGAGGGCGAGAAACTCCTCGGAGACGTGATGATAGAGGAAAAGAAGGCAGACCTTTATTTCATCACAGAGTTCCCGACAGCTCTCAAGAGAAGCACTTTCTACGCCAAGAGGCGGGACGACGACCCTGAGCTCACGGGATACTTCGACCTCGACTACAGGGGGCAGGAGATCGTCTCCGGAGGACAGCGGGAGCACAGGTACGATGTGCTCACGGAGCAGATGAGGGAGAACAACCTCAGCCTCGAGTCGTTCGAATTCTACCTCAAGGCATTCAGGTACGGCATGCCCCCGCACGGGGGCTTCGGGTTCGGGGTGGAGAGGTACGTGCAGAAGATGCTCAACCTGCCTAACATCAGGGAGGCGGTGCTATACCCGAGGGACAGGTCAAGGCTGACGCCGTGAAGCCACCGAAGAAGATGCTGATCGAGCTGCCGACCGCAGACGAGATAGACGACCTGGCGGTGTCCACACCGAAGCTGAGCGTGCGCAAGTTCGAGTACGACAGGAAAGGCGTGGCGGCGGACCTGGACTACACGCCCTGCAAAGGTCAGATTATGCTGGTCGTCAGAGGCGAGAAGGGTACTGCCCTGGTCAAGAGGAAGGGGGAGAAGGGCTGGGCCCTGCCATCAGGGACCATCAACACATACGAGGACATCCCGACCGCGGCCAAGAGGGTCGCGAAGGACACGTGCGGCCTGTCGGTGAAGAGCATGGACCTCGCCGCGATGTACGACGTCGTATGGCACTTCGAA
>JAABQR010000053.1 GCA_011391345.1 Methanobacteriota archaeon
TCCTGGTGGCCTTCTTCTCGGCCATGGCCATGCGCTCCCTCTTCGAGACCCTGATCATGCGGTACCCCGCGAGCATGAGCGCCACGCCCACGGCGAGCATCGCGATCCCCGCGACCCATATACCCATGAAGAACGGCGCCAGGGAGAAGAAGAACAGCATGAAGGCGAAGGCCATGCACATCATGGCGAACATCTCGGAACCATCATCCGTCTGCGGCTCGACGGCAGGTGCCGCAGGGGGCGCCAAGTCCTTGCCGCACTTGAGGCAGAACCTGGACTCGTCGGGTATGTCGGAGCTGCATGAAGGGCATCTCAGGATATTCCCTCGCCTCGTACGATTGTCCGGATGCTTATTATCCCCTGCCGTGCGGATATCAACTGTGATAACGCGCCGCGGACCCGCATTTCAGGATATCCTTTTAATCCGCCAGGTGATGTACAGCCGATGATCTGCCTCGGCGTCGAGGGCACCGCCCACACCCTCAGCATAGGGATAGTGGACCAGGACTGCAAGGTCCTCGCCAACACGGGCAAGATGATAGACGGTTCCAAGGGAGGCATACACCCGCGCGAGGCCGCGAACCACCACGCGGAGAACATGGTCCCGCTGATGCACGACGCGGTCTCCAAGGCAGGCGTATCGTACAAGGACATCGGGCTCGTGGCGTTCTCCCAGGGCCCCGGCCTCGGCCCGTGCCTCAGGACGGCCGCCACGGGCGCGCGCGCGCTCGCGCTGACGTTGGGCGTCGACCTCATAGGCGTCAACCACTGCGTCGCCCACCTCGAGATCGGGAGGAAGGTCACGGGCTGCGGCGACCCCACACTCCTGTACGCCTCCGGGGGCAACACGCAGGTCATAGCGTACTCGGGCGGAAGGTACAGGGTCTTCGGGGAGACGCTCGATGTCGGCATCGGGAACATGATAGACAAGTTCGGCAGGTCGATGGGGCTTCCCTTCCCCTCCGGGCCGCACCTCGAGAGGCTCGCGAGGGAGGGCTCAGAGCTGGTGGACCTGCCGTACAGCGTCAAGGGGATGGACGTCGCGTTCTCGGGGATACTGACCGCGGCCATCCAGCTGCACAAGTCGGGCAAGAGGCTTGAGGACGTCTGCTACTCGATACAAGAGACTTGCTTCGCCATGCTGGTCGAGGTCACCGAGAGGGCCATGGCGCATGTCGAGAAGGACGAGGTCCTGCTCGGTGGGGGCGTGGTCCAGAACAAGCGTCTCCAGGGGATGGTCAGGACGATGGCGGAGGAGCGCGGGGCGAGGATGTTCGTGCCCCCTGGCTCGTTGTGCGTGGACAACGGCGCCATGATCGCGTGGACGGGGCTCGTGATGCACAACGCGGGCGTAAGGACCAGGCTCGAGGACAGCGCCGTGAGGCAGAGGTACAGGACCGACGAGGTCGACCTGCCCTGGATGCTCTGATTCCCCGCTTGTGTTCGGGTGAGTCTTGAATACCTCCTAGTGCCATCTCGTGGCAGGCATAGGAGGGTTCGTTCTTGGCGATGTCGGAGGAGACGAAGTTCAAGAAGCTGAAGGATTTCAACCTCGTGATGGGGTTTCTGCATCTTTTCCAGGGTGCGCTGATGCTGTTGATAGCGACACCTGGCAAGGCGGAGATATGGACCACGTTCCAGGGCTATGAGAACGGCATGATCATGCCCGTCAAGGACATCATCACCTCGGTCCCGCTCGCACCGCTCGTCGCGTCGTTCCTGTTCGTGTCCGCGATCGCGCACTTCTCGCTCTCGACATTCGCCAACAAGTGGTACGTGGACAACCTGAAGAAGGGGGTCAACTACGCCAGGTGGCTCGAATACTCCATCAGCTCGTCCATCATGATCGTCCTGATAGCGCTCCTCGTGGGCATAAACGAGCTCTCGAGCCTGATACTCATATTCGCCCTGAACGCGACCATGAACCTGTTCGGGTGGATGATGGAGCTGCACAACCAGACCACGAAGAAGACCGACTGGACGGCGTACATGTTCGGCTGCTTCGCGGGGTTCGTCCCGTGGGTCGTCCTGGGCATCTACTTCTTCGGGGCGATATTCCAGAACGCAGACGCCGTGCCGACCTTCGTGTACGCGATCTTCTTCGTCCTGGCGGCGTTCTTCAACGTGTTCGCCATCAACATGGTGCTGCAGTACCGCGCGAAGGGCAAGTGGGCGGACTACCTGTACGGCGAGAAGGTGTACATCATCCTCAGCCTGACGGCGAAGTCGACGCTCGCTTGGCTCGTGTTCGGGGGCACGTACAGGTTCTGACCCGAGGACTCGGCAAACCCCTTCCGCGGACCCCTTCAGGGCCTCTGGGCATCGCCTAGGCGACCGCGCCCGAGGCTCGACGAAAGAAAGACCGCTCCCCCGGAAAGTGTTATTCCCCTTCGCGCGCATCCCGGCCCGATGGCCTGGACCGCGAAGGAGATGGATAGGCAGCTCTCTAGACAGTCATTCTGGCTCAGGGAGTCGTGGACATGGCTGCTCGACAGGCACGTGCTCAAGGCCTGGGCCGGGCCCGGGCGGCCGACGGCGCTCGACGTGGGATGCGGCCCGGGACTCGTGATGGAAGCGCTCGCGCCCCTGCTCGACGTCCAGGGGGTGGACATCGACCCTGGGGCGGTCGCCGAGTGCCGCCGCAGAGGTCTGAGGGCCACGGAGGCGGACGCGCACTCCCTCCCGTTCGACGACCGCTCGTTCGACGTCGTCTACTGCTCGTTCCTGCTGCTCTGGGTGAAGGACCCCGTCAAGGTGGTCTCCGAGATGGCGAGGCTCTCGCGCGGCTGGGTCGCGTGCCTCGCGGAGCCCGACTTGGGCGCCAGGATAGACTTCCCAGCAGAGCTCTCACCACTTGCCAGGATAGCCCAGGAGGGCGTCAGGGCCGAG
>JAABQR010000054.1 GCA_011391345.1 Methanobacteriota archaeon
CGATGCCGAGACGGAGTCGAGCGAATACTGGATGATGCCCATCGACGGCCTCCGCGAGGCTATTGCGGGATCGAAGCTGGGGCACCTCGACATGATCCTGCTCGATGGGGACAATATGGCCTCGATCGAGGTCCTGTACGAGCTCAGGAAAGTCGTCGATGTGTTCGTTGGGTCGCAGCAGGATGTGCCCATCGACGGCATGCCATACAGGCTGATGCTTGGAGACCTGATCGACAACCCCGAGATGGCGCCCAAGGAGTTCGCGTGCAAGATCGTCACGGACTTCGTGCTGTACTACAATAACACCGTTGGCAACAAGGTGGCGATGGACCACCTGCTGGCCGATTCCCAGATGGCTGTCACCGCGTCGGCGTTCGAGACCGGACCCGATGGAGAGTACGTCGTGGACATGGTCGACACTTTCATGGACATAATCCGGTACATGTTGTACGACGTGGAGCCCGGTGAGGACCCCGCTGCCCTCACCAAGTGGATACCCACACTGAGGCCCTGCATCGCGTCCGCGAGGGACTTCGCCCTGATCGGCAAGATGGCGGACCAGGCTGGCTACGAATGGCTCCCGGATGTGCAGTCATGGGTCACGATGCTCCAGAACTACGTGTGCTACACATACGAGGATTGGGGGATCATATCGGCGCCAGACACCGTGTTCGAGGACCTGGCCATGGCCTTCAAGGACAAGTTCAACGCGTCGCGCGTGGGCATGGCCCAGTGCCAGATACTGAACCGGTCCGGCAACTCGGACCCGAACGGACTGAACATATGGTTCCCGCAGAACTGGCTCCACTGGGAAGACCTCGACATGACCAGGACCCGGACGTACGCATACGACGGGATGGGATCCTGGGTCGACATCCCGAGGGAATACTACTGTGTCGACTGCCCGTTGAACTACAGTGAGGTCGGGCTCGACTTCCTCAGCGACTATGCCTCCTTGAGTATCGAGGAGTCGTCCCACATGGAACTGTGGATCCAGTTCTACGATATCTACTACGACGCACGCTGGTTGCTGTACAGCAGCGACTCAGGGGAATCTAAGCCAATGACAGGGCGCAGCTAGTCATCTCCCCAACTCTCCGTGCCAAAGGAGGACGAGCCGCCCCTTTCGATGAAACCCTTTCCAAACCCCTTATCCTTCTCTTCCTTCCGCGCACGACAGCATCCGCTCGCGCATGAATGTCTGAGATGTGGGGTAGGTCGGATTTGAACCGACGGTCACGTGGTCCCGAACCACGGATCATACCAAGCTAGACCACTACCCCGTGGTGGCGGCGTTCAGGGATAAGCCAAGGTGTCTTATATAATTGTGATTGGCCGTCCCTGTGAGCCACCGAGTCGTCGCACCGAGAGGCTGCATTTCGCGCCCGCGTGCGTGCCCGTTGAATCAGTGCCCGGACGGTCAGGAGACCGCCCACGCACGGTCTGCGTGAGAGGCACCAGCATCTCCGAGTTCGTCTATTGCCGTTAATCACATACGGCAAACTATAAGTAGCGACAGGTCGGTCCACTGTTCATGCGGGACCAGGTCAGAGAGAAGGTCGCGGGAGAGATCTGTCTTTCGGAAGAGCCCGGCAAGACCATTCGCAAGTGGAGGGAGCAGTTCAGCATCTCCCAGCAGGAGTTGTCTAGGCACCTGGGCGTGTCCCCCTCGGTCATAAGCGACTACGAGGCGGGGCGCAGGAAGTCCCCGGGAATCGCCACGATAAGGAAGATCGTTGACGCGTTCCTGGACATCGACGAGAAGACCGGCGGAGGCATCCTCAAGCAGTACTCGCTCGCCGCCAAGACAGAATCCATCATCTCGATCAAGGAGTTCGCCCATGAGGTGCTCGCGGACGAGCTCGTGGACAGGATCTCGGGGGAGAACCTCACACCCGCGATCTCGCTGGACAAGCACATACACGGCTACACGGTCATTGACAGCATCAGGGCCATCACGACATTGAGTTCCTTCGACTATCTCAAGATATACGGATGGAGCAGCCAGAGGGCGCTCGTGTTCACGGGCGTGAAGTTCGGACGCTCGCCCATGATAGCCATCAGGGCGCACCCTCTCAAGCCAGCCATAGTCGTCTACCAGAAGCCCGAGCAGGTGGACGAGTTGGCCATAAGGCTCGCGGAGCTTGAGGGACTCCCCCTCATAAGGACCGACCTACCCGCGGGCGACCTCGTTGAGATACTAAACTCGCTGGGATGACGGGGGCGAAATACCGATGAAAACTGGAATCGTGAGCTATGGAGCCTACGTCCCACGCTACAGGATAACTCCTGAAGAGATAGGCAAGGTGTGGGGCGTGGATGGGAATGCGATGGGCAAGGGACTGATGATATCGAGCAAGTCCGTACCAGGCCCGGACGAGGATACGATAACGATCTCGGTCGAGGCTGCGAGGAACATGCTCAAGAGGGTCAACATAGATCCTCAGGACATAGGGGCCATCTATGTGGGCTCGGAGTCGCACCCTTACGCGGTGAAGCCCTCGGGCACCATCGTGGCCGAGGCCATCGAGGCCTCGCCGGAGCTGACGGTCGCGGACTTCGAGTTCGCGTGCAAGGCGGGCACGGCTGCCATCCAGACCTGCATGGGCCTCGTGGGCTCGGGGCACATCAAGTACGGCGTCGCGATAGGCGCGGACACATCTCAGGGCGCCCCTGGCGACCCGCTCGAGTACTCCGCCTCCGCGGGTGGGGCCGCGTATCTCATAGGTTCAGAGAAGATCATCGCGACGATCAATCACATGTACTCGTACACCACGGACACCCCCGACTTCTGGAGGCGTGAGGGGCAGATGTATCCCAGTCACGGGGGCAGGTTCACCGGGGAACCTGCGTACTTCAAGCACATCTTGAGTTGCGCGAAGGGCA
>JAABQR010000055.1 GCA_011391345.1 Methanobacteriota archaeon
GGTGGTCAGCGCGAAGAAGAGCGGCCCGGGGATATCCGGCAAGACCACTGTGATAACGCTCCTGGACATCCCGGCGAAAGTCCTGGAGCTGAAGGTCCTCCAACTACTAAATCAACGTATTTGAACATCGAATCGCCAGCACGCTACCAGCAGGAACAAGATATTTATATCACGGGCCCTGTCCAAGTGATTGTGGAGGAGAAGGACATCGGCTCCGATGATAAGAGCGCCGTTGAACTGATCCGTCCCGAGGAAGGGATGTGCTATGTGGTCAGGGAGCGGAAGCCTTTCCTCTCGTACAAGCTTTTCGAGAACGCGATAAACGACGGGGCCCCCGCGCTCTGCGTCACGAGGCAGTACCCTAACAGGATACGCGAAGCCTTCGAGCTGGGGGAGACCCGGATCATGTGGCTCAGCCACACGCCGGGCAAGGACCATCACAACCCGACGAGCATCGGGACCCTCGCGACAGTCATATCCTCTTTCATCGAGCGCTACGAGAAGTGCGTCGTCATCATAGACGGGCTGGAGTACCTCGTCATCAACAACGGCTTCCAGCAGGTCCTGAGGTTCGTGGAGCACATCAACGAGCAGGTCATGCAGAGCAAGTCCACGGTCCTCGTGCCCATCAGCCCCAACGCCTTCAGCGAGAAGGAGCTGGCGCTGTTGGAGAGGAATGTCGAGGTCATCGAGGCCCCGGCCGTCAGCGTCGGCCTCGAGAAGGACATGATGAAGCTCATCGACCAGTACAGATGAGCCACCATAGTACCGATTATGTCCCCAAGGCTTTTGGACAACTTGACTGATTAGCCCTGCATGAACACGACCCCTCTCAACGACGAGCACAAGAAGCTCAGTGCCAAGATGGTCTGGTTCGCCGGGTGGGAGATGCCCATCCAGTACACTTCTATCATCGACGAACACATGACGGTCAGGAATTCCTGCGGGGCGTTCGACGTGTCGCACATGGGCGACTTCATCATAAGAGGGCCTGGAGCCGGCGAGATGATGGACCTGCTCATGACCAACGACGTGCGCGACGCCCCCATCGGCAGGTGCGTCTACTCGCATCTGCTGGACGAGCGCGGCAGGATCCTCGACGACACGATCGCGTCGCCTCTGGGCAAGGACGAGTACTTCATGGTGCCCAACGCGGCCACGACCTCGAAGATGAGGAAGTGGGTCGAGAGCCACCTCGACGGGCCCGAACTCGTGGACATGTCCTTGGACCTTGCAGCCATCGCCGTGCAGGGTCCCAAGGCCAAGGACGTCGTCGGGAGGCTCACATCGGCCGACCTGAGCCCGATCAAATCGTTCTGGGCGACCTTCGCGAGGCTGGACGGCATCAAGGCGAAGGGGTCGGCCCCGAAGACGGACCTCCTCAGGGGCAGGAGGCTCGCGAACGGCTTCGGCGATGGCATCGTGGCGTATCTTTCTCGCACGGGATACACCGGCGAGGACGGGTTCGAGATCGTGTGCGAGAACGCCGACGCGCCCGATGTGTGGAGGGCCGTGCTCGAGAAGGGGACGGACCTCGGCCTGAGGCCCATAGGCCTTGGCGCGAGAGACACCCTGAGGCTCGAGAAGACGCTCTTGCTGTCAGGGACCGACTTCGACGGCGCCCAGACCAGCATCCAGACCGGCCCGTCGTGGGTCGTCGACTGGGAGCACGCATTCATGGGCAGGAAGGCGCTCGATGAGCAGCGCGCGTCCAAGACTTACGACAAGCTCGTGTGCATCGCCGCGAAGGACAAGGGGATACCCAGGCACGGATACGACATCGTCAAGGACGGGCAGAAGGTGGGCGCGGTCACGAGCGGCACGCTCTCGCCGGTGCTCAAGAAGGGGATAGCCATGGGGTATGTCCCGCTGGGCATGTCCGCCGTTGGCACGGGATTGCATATCAAGGTCAGGGACACGCTGGTCGCTGCCGAGATAGTGAAACCACCTTTCGTCAAGAGGGGATGACATGAAACAGATGCTTGAGGAGCTGATCCGGGTACCGGGCGTGTCCGGGTTCGAGGAGGACATCAGGGAACATATCAGGGCGAAGGTCGAGGCCATGGGCCTCGAACCCGAGGAGGACAACATCGGGAACCTGATCGTGACGCTGGGCGACAAGGGTCCCAAGGTCGTGTTCATAGCGCACATGGACGAGCTGGGCCTGATAGTGAGCAAGATGGAGGCCGACGGCTCGCTCAGGATACGAAAGGTCGGAGGCATAGACGACCGCACGCTCGTGGGTAGGGTCGTCGAGATCAAGACCCAGAAGGGGACCGTCACTGGCGTGATCGGCCTGAAGCCCCCGCATCTCATGACCGAGAGCGACGACAGGAAGAAGGTCGTGAGCTGGGAGGAGGTCAGGGTCGATGTCGGCACGAGGACCAGGGCGCAGACCGAGAAGCTGGGCGTGCGCGTGCTCGACCCGATGGTCTTCAAGAAGGATGTGACATTCATAGGGGATATGATCTGCGCCAGGGGCGTGGACAACCGGGCCGGGTGCGCGGTCCTGTTGGACGCGCTCGAGCGGCTGCGGAAGAAGAAGCTCCCCCTCAGGCTCGTGTTCGTGTGGAGCGTGCAGGAGGAGACTGGGCTGAAGGGGGCGAAGGTCGTCGGCTTCAGGATGACGCCGGACTACGTGTTCGCAATCGATACAATGACGACGACCGACGGGCCAGCCCAGGGCGAGACCTACGAGAAGATACTGCTTGGCTCAGGGCCGGCCCTGCGCATGTTCGACCATGCGGCTGTCGCCTCGCCGAAGCTGAGGAAGCTCATCGAGGAGTACCATTCCGGCCGTTTCCGGGTCGGTTGGAGGATGATCAGGGGACCGATGACCAACACGATCAGCCCGGCGTGTGCCAAAAACAGGACCGTCACGAGGG
>JAABQR010000056.1 GCA_011391345.1 Methanobacteriota archaeon
CTCTGAGGATTGTAACGCCCTCGATCGGCGCGACCCGCTCGATGTCAACGGCGAAGACCTTGGAGCCAGGGCCTGCAAGCTCAACGGCCACCTGGGACCAGCCGCCAGGAGAGGCGCCGAGGTCGACCACTGTGTCGCCGGCCTCGATGAGGGCGAACCTGAAATCGAGCTGCTTCAGCTTGTACGACGCCCTGCTCCGATAGTGCTCCCGCTTGGCCTTCCGATAGTAGAAATCCTTCCTGTGCTGCGATCGCCAAGCCTTGGTCACGGGGATGGGATACCCGCAGGGCGGATTTATCATTATGCAGGACCGATGGCAAAAGGTATAGGCACAATAGGCAATCGCCCAGACCGAGGCTGGTATAGGATGCCGAAAGGTATGACCTACGCGGAGGCGGGAGTGGACATAGACAAGAAGTCTCAGAGCATCTCGGCCCTCGTCGAGCACCTCAAATTCAAGAGGAAGGGCTTCGGGAAACCGCTCGACCTACCTGGACAGTTCGCGGGCCTCATCGACCTCGGGGACGTCGCGCTCACCCTTTGCACTGACGGCGTCGGGACCAAGCTGCTGATTGCGGACGAGATGAAGAAGTGGGACACCGTGGGCATAGACTGCATCGCCATGAACGTTAACGACACGATATGTGTCGGGGCGGAGCCCATCGCGTTCGTGGACTACATCGCTATCGACGAGCCGGACGAGAGGAAGATGGCAGAGGTCGGCAAGGGCCTCGAGGTCGGCGCGAGGCTCTCGAACATGACCATAGTCGGAGGAGAGATTGCGGTCCTGCCGGAGCTCGTCAAGGGCTTCGACCTCGCGGGAACGTGCCTCGGAGTCGTCGACAAGGACAGGATAGTGACGGGCCAGCGGATCAAACCGGGAGATGCCATCGTCGCGCTGCCCAGCTCTGGCGTTCACTCGAACGGTCTGACGCTCGCAAGGAAGATCGTCGAGAAGGCCGGGGTCGGATACAAGAAGAAGGTGAAGGGGCTGCAGATGCCCATAGGCCTGGAACTTCTCGAGCCGACGACGATCTACGTCAAGCAGGTGCTGGGGATACTGAGCAGGCACGAAGTGCACGGCATGGCGAACATCACGGGCGGAGGACTGAGGAACCTGATCAGGCTCAAGAAGGGCGTCGGGTTCGAGATCGATGACCCCGTCAAACCGAACGCCATATTCCCTGTGCTCCAAGAGCTCGGCGACGTATCTGACCAGGAGATGTATCAGACTTTCAACATGGGGATGGGATACTGTCTCATCGTCCCTGAGCGCGAGACGGATGGATGCGTCAGGAAGGCCGGCAAGGGAGCGAAGGTCGTGGGACGCGTCGTGAAGAAGGACGGCGTGAGGATGCCGTCGCTCGGCCTCGAGTACAAGGTCTACTAGTCACTTCCCGAGCAGGGAACCAATGACCGCGCCTAGGGCCGTGCATGTCTCGAGGGACATGCCTCGGGTCGTGATATCGAGGTGTTTTCCAGCAAGCTCGAACATGTCCTTTGGGAGCCCGTGAGGGCCGAGGCCAAACAACAAGAGCACTGACTTGCCCGACCGGAGAGTGGACCGGACATCCTCTGGGCCGACCGACTTACCCTTCGTAGGCTTCCTGGTCGTGACGATCGCCTCGCCGAGCTGTGGCGGGAACCCCTTCTTGGGGAAATCGAACGCCGAGAACCTCCCCTTATCTGAGAGTTCGATGAGGTATCCGCCGTCCTCGCCGATCGTAGTCGTGGTCGAGACCCATCTGGCAATTTCCGCGGGCGTGGACAGGTCCTTATCGTAGGGGAAGCCGAATGTCGCGAGGTTGCAGTCGAAGGCGAGAGCCAGCGGTCCGGCCCTTGCGAGAACGCGTCTGTGGGCCTCGCGGAACTTCACGGGATCGTATGAGTTGTACAGTCCAATCGTGACTCTGCCGGGCATGTGACGACCGCTCGCGACCCAATGGCCCTCAAGATATTAGTAACAGGATGGGGCCGGGGACTATGGGGATGCCTTCCGGGGCCTCGCGCATATGGCGTACTCGTCCCCGTCGAAGAACACATCCTCGTCGGGGTTCTGGTCCTGCAGCTCCTTGATCTTGTCCAGGACCTCCCGGAGGCTGAGCTCGGAGCCGTCTTTCTTTATCTTGACGAGAATCTTCTTCTGCACGCCGGACACCTGCTCTCGATAAGGAGCTAGACAGAGGTTCCTATGGAAAATCTGGATATAAATACGTTTACAGGGGGACCAGCCACACATGTGCGGGCACGTGGGAGCGCGCAGGCACTGCTGCGCGCGCATCAACCCTTCGGCGCGAACACGGGATCGCTGGTCTTCCGGGCCGCCTCATGGGCGCCCGACCGAGCCGACCCACTCAACTTCCCGAGCTGATGGATCTTCTTCTCGAACGTGTCGACGAACTTGGGGAGCACCTTGAAGATCGGCAGGAGCATCGGGACGAACGCGACGCGTTCCTTGCCTATTCCCAGCTGGTCGAGTTCCGGCCCGAGCGCCTTGAGCCGCTCCTCGACTATGTGCGCGATCTCACCGTTCTCCTCGTCGGAGAGCATGATGCCGTCCGCTCCCGCCGCGAACGCGGCGAGCACCTCTTTCCTCGCGAACCTGGCAGCAGATGGCAACCGGATGATCCTGATGGCCGGGGGATATTCCAGCCTGGCGGTGCCCGCGGAGTCCGCAGCCACATACGCGAGCACATCGCCGAACACGCCAAGGATGCGAACATCATCCGATGGGTCTGAAAGCAGGCCTTCGACCGTTGCTGCCACCTGCTGGTCCGTGTAATGCGCGAGATCGAAGACCCTGACTGGACACTCAGAGACGCATGCGCCGCAGCCGAT
>JAABQR010000068.1 GCA_011391345.1 Methanobacteriota archaeon
ATTTGAGTATCACGATGTCCCCAACGGATCCGATCCATCTGAACGGCACGTTGACGGACTTCGACCCTTCCACCAGTAGTGGGTTCGTGCCACTTATGAACAACCCTTGGACCTTGTTCTCGTCGACTTCGACGACCAAGTTGGAGATGTTCCCCAGGTAGGTGCCCTGGTTCGTGTAGACCTGCAGACCAATCATATCAGAAGCTTCTGTGAGCATCCGGCATCCCTGCGACCGTATCGCAATCCTGTCTTTAAATAGTTTGTCCAGTCCAGTATCTCGTCCTCCAAGACTATGTCTTGGACACAAGAACGCAGCGGGAGCGAACAGGTTCGACGCAATGATTAAGTACGGAGGCCGTGTACGGTAATGCGTAAGAGAGGCACAAGCGTGCATTTCCGGTGAAGCAGATGTCCGAGCTCGATGAGATTCGACAGAGAAAGATGCAGGAGATGATGAAGGTGGCAGACTCGACCCCGTCTGGGGGCAATGGATATCCAGATTCGCCAGTCGTTGTGACTGATTCCGACTTCGATGAGACCGTGAACAAGTACCCTCTGGTGGTCGTGGACTGCTGGGCCCCGTGGTGCGGCCCGTGCAGGATGCTGTCCCCCACAGTGGATGCTATGGCCAAGGACTACAAGGGCAAGGTCGTTTTCGCGAAACTCAACACGGATGAGAGCATCGAGACGGCCAGCAAGTTCAGGGTCATGAGCATCCCGACGCTGCTGTACTTCAAGGGCGGCAAGCTCGTCGACAAGTCCGTGGGCGCCCTTCCACGCCCGATGCTCGAATCGCAGGTGAAGAAGCACCTGCAGTGAATCACTATAAACCCCATAGTCCCCCACTTCCCCCTTTTTTCAACCACGCTCAACAGCGCCAGCCATGTACTGGGAAAGAGTAAAATCGGTGGCATGTGTTTGCATGCCCGATACGCATGGACTTCGTTTCGAAGGTCTCGTATGGCGACGCCTATCCTGCCAAGATGGAGTGCCAGAACGGCATGTCACTGGACTATTCTCCGCCTGTGGAGTTCGGTGGCGCGAAGGGTCCGATGACTCCTGAGGACGCATTCGTAGGCTCGGCGAACATGTGCTTCCAGATAGTCTTCAGATCCGTGGCCCAGGGGTTGGGCATGAGCCTGCTCGACTATAGCTGCAAGGCTGTCGGGGACCTCCAGACGGTGGACGGTTTCAAGAAGTTCGTAAGGATCAACCTGTATCCCGAGATGAGGTTCGCTGAAGGCGCGAGGACCGAGAACATCCAGAAGGCAATCGATGCGACGAAGAAGAGATGTCTCGTGACAAACTCCATGGGCTGCGAAGTCGTGGTCGAGCCCAGGGTTCTCTGAGGCAGTATCATGTGCAGGATGGTTGGTGTCGTCTTCCGGGAACGGCCGAGCATCGATGCGTTCAGGGACCTTCAGCACGTGGCAGAGGTCGGGCGCGTCCCCGAACAGGGGGATGAGCTGCCTGGTCACAGGGACGGCTGGGGCATCGCGTCTTTCGGGGCAGGGTCACCGAGATACATGGGCCGTAGCGAGCGGCCGATGCATATGGACCCGTCGTACGATTCCGCCCTCCGCGATGTCGCCTCTCTGGTCGGTCCGGGCATTGCAGTCGTCCACGCTAGGCGCGGTTCCGAAGGCTCCACATCGTTGGTCAACACACACCCTTTCGTCTCGGACGGGATCGTATTCGCGCACAACGGCACCGTGAGATCGTTCCACCCTGAGACGACGAGGAAGGCCAAGGGGCAGACGGACAGCGAGAGGCTATTCATGGCCCTTTTGGACAGATATGATGAGAAGAAGGACCTCGGGAGCGCCTTGAAGTCCCTGGTCCGTGAGGACGTCCACGGACACGATTACTCGGCGGTCATCCTCATGGTCTCAGATGGCAGGACCTTGCTCGGATACCGAGGTTACTCTGAGGAGAAGAACGCGTGGTACTATGGCCTGAATGTGTCAAGGTGCCCCGGCATCGTGACTCTCTTCCAGGAGACCATCCAGGGCTACGCGGGCGAAGTCGGCCATGTCAGCAACGGCGAGATGGTCGCAGTCAATCTCGAACTCGAAGTGCGGAAGGAGCGGTTGCTCTAACTCTCGGACTTCCTCGCGGCCAGTCTGATGGCCTCGGTGACGCTGTCCCTGGGCATTATGGTGGCGATCGGCAGGTCGACCACACGCTCAACAGTCGCACTCACGATGGGTGCACACACGATCGCGACGGCCCCGTCCCTCTCAGCTCTTATCGCAGCGACAATCGCGTCCTCGATTGTTGAGGCTGGGTACTCTCGCACGCGCACGCTCGTGTCCCCTATCGACACTGACCTCTCCTCCACCTCGTCCAGCACGTGCCGTGCAGCCACTACCGCGATGAAGTTGCCCGATCTGAGCCCTTCGGCCTCCCTCAGGGCGTTCACGATCTTCCGGAGTATGCCGAGACTGGGCGACCTGTTCTCGTTGGTTATCTTGTACAGTGTGCTCGGGGAGACCCCCGCCTTCTTCGCGAGGTCCTGTACGCTCATGCCTAGTTCCTCGAGCGCCTCTCCGAGAGCGACCTTGAAAGCCTCGTCGGACCTCATGGCGCCCGCGATGACTTTCCTAGATGCGTCTTTCATGTTTCCGACATGTGCAAATAACCGTGGCTCTATTTATACAGTTGTATCATTTGGGTGGCACTAATCTCCAAAGGATTTAATAAGCTGCCACCGATTGACGTCATCATAGGGGAGCCATATGGAGAAGAGAATCCTAGTGTTGGCAATCGTAGTCGCGGCCGCGATAGTACTTGCAGGTGTCGCCACAGCGCTCTATCTGGGCAGCGGCTCCGACGAAGGTAGTGTCAGCTATGTGACCATGGCCCCAAACCTCATGGACGGCTGGCTCGCTTCGAACCAGTCGGACGCGTACATCGCGTGGGAGCCCTACGTATCCTCGTCAGTGGTCGCCGGCACGGGGCGTGTGATCATGTGGACGAATGAGATCATGCCCAACCATCCGTGTTGCGTCGTGGCTGTGTCGGAGGACTTCCTGGACTCCCCTGACGGGGCCGACCTCACCGCCAGGTTCCTGAAGGCCCACATCGAGGCGAACAGGTGGATGGCGGATGCCCTGGCGGACCCTGAGGGAGCGAACTACAGCCTCCTTCTCGATATGGCCGCGGATTTCACCTTGCGCAGCCAGGCCGTGGTTGAGGAAGGGCTCGGACACGTGGAGTTCGGGTACGAGATGAGCGATGACTTCCTCTCCGCGCTGACGCAGTTCACTGACATGTACATCGAGTCAAACATCATCACCAACGACACACTCTCTGGCCTTGGTTACGCCGATGCTAGCGAGTTCATTGACGACTACGTCGACGAGTCGTTCCTCGTGACCGCCGATTCTGTCGAACCTAGCCCGACGATCATGAACCCTGCGGACGAGGATGCCATGAGGTTGGGATATCTGTCTGGCGACCTCCATCAGTTGGCGCAGTTCGTGGCACAGAACGATACCGTGGGCGGAGGGGAGAAGGACCTGTTCGAGACCTACGGCCTGAACGTGGATCCACTGTCTCCATATGCTAACGGTGGAGCGGTCATGGATGCGTTCAACCTCGGCGATATCGACATCGGCTACCTGGGAGCCCCTCCGGCGATCCAGAAGCATGCCAACCTCGGCACCCCGGTCCGGATAGTCGCACAGGCCAACAGCGAGGGTAGCGGCATCGTAGTCCATGTCGACAGCGACATTCACACGCTCGAGGACCTCGTGGGCAGGACCGTGGCCACACCTGGGGAAACGAGCATCCAGCACCTGCTCTTGAGGATGGCCCTGGAGAGGGAGGGCATCCCGTTCGTGAAGGCGTGAGCCCCCAAACGTCTATCTCTGGACAAGTCATTGGTGAGCATGATGCCCGGAAGCTCCGTCCTGCTGGCCAGGGTCAAAGATGCTGTCGTGGCCAATTGGGTCAAATTGGCCCTGGGCATTGTATCGGTGTCCATATTCATCGCCTCGTGGGCGATCGTGTCCCTCTACCTATCAGAATCGGGCAGCTCGCTGTCTCCCTTTGTTCCAGGTCCGAGGCTGGTCGCTGAAGCGTTCCTGAGTTCATTCGTCGATTCGGTCCCTGGGCTCACCGGCATCAGGATGGGAGACATGATCGCATCCAGTATGATTCGCATCTTCTGGGGTTTCCTGTTGGCCATGTTGGTCGCCCTCCCCATGGGGTTGGCCATGGGCTCATTCAAGACTCTGGAGTCGATGGGCAAGCCGCTCGTCGAGGTATTCAGGCCGATACCTCCGCTTGCATGGGTCCCGGTCTTCCTGATGGTGTTCAAGAGCTTCTGGGGCCCGATAGGCATCGTGTTCTTGGGGGTGTTCTTCCCCATCCTGCTGAACGTGATATTCGGGGTGAAGAGCGTTGACCAGAGGCTTGTCGACGCGGCCCGAACACTCGGAGCCAAGAGGAGCGCGGTCTTCACTAAGGTCGTCATGCCCGCCATCGTGCCCTACATGATGACGGGGATCAAGGTCGGTCTCGGCGTCGGCTGGATGTGTATCGTGGCTGCGGAGATGATGCCGATCCAGAGTGGTACGGGCGTCGGATACTATGTCTGGCTCTCGGCTGACTATTCAAGATATGACTTCATGTACGCCACCATGCTCGTTATCGGTCTCCTCAGCATCCTGACAACTGGCGTCGCTGAGTTGATCGAGAAGAGGGTGTCCCGATGGATGGGGATCAGATGAGCGCCTGCATCGAGATCCGCGGCCTCTCGAAGGTGTTCTCATCCGCGAAACGGCGTGTGGTAGCCCTGTCCGGTCTGGACCTCGAGGTCGCAGACGGCGAGTTTGTCTGCCTCCTGGGCCCGTCGGGGTGCGGCAAGACGACCGTCCTGAGGATAATCGCCGGTCTAGAGCCAGCCACGGGGGGCGAGGTCATGGTCCACGGGAAGAGGGTGGACTCCGCAGGCCCTGAGAGGGGCATGGTGTTCCAGGAGTTCGCGCTGTTCCCTTGGCGCACGGTGCGGAGGAACATCGAGTTCGGACCTGAGATAAGGAACGTCCCCGAGAAGCAGAGGCACGAGACATCCTCTAAGTTGATCGACCTCGTCGGCCTGAAGGGCTTCGAAGACGCGCACCCGGACGAGTTGTCTGGTGGGATGAAGCAGCGGGTGGGCATAGCCCGGGCGCTCGCGAACGAACCCACGGTCCTCCTCATGGACGAGCCGTTCGGTTCGCTCGACGCGCAGACGCGAAACCTGATGCAGAAGGAACTGCTGAGGATATGGTCCGCGACCAGGAAGACTGTCCTGTTCGTCACCCACTCGGTCGATGAGGCGGTCTTCCTCGCCGACAGGATCGTGGTCATGACGGCGAGGCCGGGGAAGGTCAGGGAGGTCATACCCGTGTCGCTGCAGCGGCCCAGGGACCGTACGAGCGCGGAGTTCATCGCCGTTAGGGGCAGGGTCCTGGCGGAACTCGATGAGGAGTTCGAGAAGGCCAGGGAGAAGGAGCTGTCCCCCGACTGACCTGCTCACCGGAAGGTGTGAGACAGCCCATGCTCCTCCGGCCCCGGAGCATCCGACAGTCGAGCATAATGCTTAACTAATCTCCATCCCTTTCCATAAACTATGAGCTTCGAGCTAAATGTGGTCAGCAACACGCCCCTGACGCCGCTGACCGACATCGACGAGGTCGCCATCTTGTTCTTGAACCAGGTCGGTTACTTCCCCAAAGGCTACGGCCCGAAGACCGATGTCACGGACATCAGGGACAGCGTTCCATACAAGCTCATGGTGGGGCACTTCATGGCAAGGATGGAGAAGGCCTGGGTCGTGGAGGACCTGGCGACCTCGCTGGGCACCACGAAGGCGACGGTGTACCGACACATCAACAAACTCAAGGGGTTCGACCTCCTTGAGGAGATGAATGTCGAACAGCCCGGTGGGACGAAGAAGAAGGGATACAGGATCAGGTACGGCAACCTGAGCAAGGCCTGGAACTTCACGGAGGCGCACGTCCAGGTCGCGATGGAGAGCTACCGCAAGACGGTGGACCACCTGCAGGAACTGGCCTCCAAGAAAGGTGAGAAACATGCCAAGAAAAGATGATGCGATTGTGCTGACCCCTGGTTCGCTCTACAGGGTGAGGAGCCTGGAGTCGAGGGAGAAACCGCTGGAGACCATTGGGCTATTCAAGGGATACGCAGCCATCGCCCACGATACGGCCATAGTCATGGAGGTGGAGCTGTCGACCAGCGAGAGCAAGGAGAGGTTCCTACGGCTCATACCCTCGCACATGATCATATCGATTGACGTCCTCAAGGCGGAGAAAGAGGAGGAGCAGAAGGAGAAGGACGGCAACGCGGTCTATTTCGGATGATTCAGGGGAGACATGATCGTCAGACTCAACCCCGTCGAGATGAAGATACTCAAGATTCTGCAGGACTGGTACCCGGTCACCGTGGAGGAGCTGAAGGACGAGATGCGGATGAGGGAGGACACCCTCGAGCGGTCCCTCAAGTCGATGGTGGTGAAGGGCGTCATCGCCCTCGAACCGCTGAGCGACAAGACCTATGTCCGGCTGCTGATGTCAGATGTGAGTGTCGCGCCCAAAGGGAAGAGGCCGAAGACAGGTGACGAGCCTGAGGATTTCTACGACGCGCTAGTGTACCAGTGATGGCCGCCTGGTGCCGATAACTAGATATCGGGACTGATTTCTAGGAGCTGACCGTGGGCTACACCGACGAGTTGGTCCAGGCGATCGTATCGGGCGAGGTCACGACCAGGGACGGCGTGCTGAGGCTCAAGGCTCGGCTATGCAAGAGGCACGGCCTGGCCCGAGTGCCGACCAATCACGAGATATTGGCCGAAGTGCCAGAGGAGCTGCGCGATGTCGTCGAACCGCTCCTCAGGAACAAACCGGTGAGGACGATAAGCGGAGTCGCTCCGGTGGCGGTCATGACGAGTCCGTACGACTGTCCTCACGGCCGTTGCTCATATTGCCCCGGCGGCGTGATGAACAACAGCCCCCAGTCATATACTGGCCGAGAGCCTGCCGCGCTCAGGGCGACGATGAACGACTTCGACCCTCACAGGCAGACCGCATCCAGGCTGGAGCAGTTGAGGGCGATCGGCCACAGGACGGACAAGGTGGACCTGATCGTCATGGGCGGGACTTTCACGTCCAGGCCGGAAGAGTACCAGGAATGGTTCGTGAAGCGTTGCATCGACGCGATGAACGGGAGAGACTCCGAGGATATCGAGTCCGCTCACTCGTTGAACGAGACTGCCCCTTCCAGGTGCGTCGGGCTCACGGTCGAGACGAGACCCGACTGGTTCGGCAATCATCAGATCGACCGGTCCATGCGCTTCGGCGCGACTAAGGTCGAGTTCGGCGTCCAGATACTGGACGACGCGGTCCTCGACGGGGTCAAACGCGGGCACCACGTCGTGGATGTCGTGGACGCCACGACGCGGGCGAAGGACGCCGGGCTGAAGGTCTGCTATCACATGATGCCCGGACTTCCAGGGAGCACGAGGGAGAAGGACCTTCGGTCCTTCGCGCAGCTGTTCGACGACCCGCGGTTCCGGCCGGACATGCTCAAGCTCTACCCCACGCTGGTCGTCAAGGGCACAGAGCTCTACGAGATGTGGGTTAGAGGCGAATACACGCCTCTGTCAGAGGAAGACGGCGTTCCCCTGGTCGCGGATATGAAAGCGCTCGTCCCTCCGTGGGTCCGCATACTCAGGATTCAAAGGGACATCCCTGCTGGCCTGATCGAGGCTGGCATCAGGAAAGGACACCTGAGGGAACTCGTGGCCGATAGGATGGCTGAGGATGGGGTGGAATGCAGGTGCATCAGATGTCGCGAGGTCGGCCACAGGCATGTCGTCGCCTCCAGCGGGGACACTGGGCCGACGATGCGGTCCATCCCCTACGACGCCTCGGGTGGCAAGGAGGTCTTCGTTTCGTTCGAGTTCGGCGACTCTGGCCCGATCGTAGGCTACGCACGGCTCAGGCTCCCTGCAAGTGATGGGGCGACGCCTGCGCTCTTGAGGGAATTGCACGTGTACGGCCAGATGGTGCCCATTGATGACGCTCCAGGGCCAAACTGGCAGCATAGGGGATATGGTGAAGGGCTGCTGGCGGAATGTGAGAGGCTCGCAGCGGAGGACGGTCGTTCGGAGCTGAGGATAACCAGCGGTGTTGGCGTGAGGGGATACTACAGGGCCCTCGGATACGACCGCATAGGATGTTACATGGCCAAGTCACTCCGTAGCAGATGACCCGACGCTATGATTATATGAGTAGAACCTTTATCGCATGACGATCTCGAAAGGAGGTACTGTTTGGCCTGTCTCAAGTGCGGCACCATGACGGAGGATGGTGCCCTGCTCTGCGAATCATGTGCCGATGTGTCCATTGAGGACCCACGGTTCTTCCTCAATCCATCACTCATAGGCCAGAGCGTCTTCAAGAGGCTGCGTGCGGAGGGGTCCGCGACGATCCTGATCGGTCCGAACTCCGGATCCGACACTGTCCTGGTGAGGTCTTTTGATGTCGAACAGACAGTGAACGATGCGGTCATCCCAGCGATGAGGGAAGAAGATGCCAGACCGTTCTACGAGAGCTGCAACACGATACTGTGTCACCTCGGTGTCCCACTCAAGTTCGACCGGCCGATCATACTCCTCAACGACGACTCCGCAGTGACGATCTCGACCATCGTGCAGAAGGTCAATGCTCTCAGGGGGACGTATCAGGGCCAGATCATGAGCGACCTGTGCCTGCGCATGGGTATGATATACTGGTATGCCTACCACGGCATACTGCTCAGGACATCGCCCAAGGCCTGGTCCGCGAAGAAGCGCGAGGAATTCTACAGAAAGGCCGGGGAGTATCTCTCGAATGTGCCCGAGAACGACGACCTGAGGTCCATAGCGGAATACAACCTCGGTGTGTTCGGGAGTGACGCCCATGACTGGCCGTCGGCCGAGGTACACCTCTCGAAGGCGCTCGCCCATTTCCCGGGAGACCAGGGTCTGATCGAGTATCTGGCGAAGGCCCATCTCGAACTGGGGAACAGGATGGATGCGATGGCTAGGATAGACGAGGCACTCGCGGCGGCAGACACCCCGAGACTCTGGGTCCTCAAGGGACGTGTGCTCCAGGGCATGGGCATGCTGGCGGAGTCCGTCGAGTGCTTCAACCGGGCTCTCACGCTAGACCCCAAGTTCCTCGAGGCTCACGATCGCATCATATCCGCCCTCAGGGGCATGGGAAGGGTCGAGGAGGCATCGATGGCCGAGCGCCAGAGGGCGATGGCGAAGACGCCGGATCTCGACCAGAAGGTCTCCGAGCTCATAAGCGAGATCAAGAAGGCCTCAGCGGAGGCATCGGTCCCGCACGTCAGACATGCGATGCCACCTCCCCTTCAAGTGAAGGAACCTGAGATTACCGAGGCGATCTCATACCCGATCGAACTGGCAAAGGAGGCGCTCAAGTCGGGCAACTTCGACTCCGCAATCCAGATGGCGGAGCACATACTGAAGGAGGACCCGAACTCCAGGGACGCGCAGTTGGTCCTGGTCGAGTCTCTGGTCGCCACAAACGACATCGCCAGAGCGTCATCCGCGATCCACAAGTTCTATGAGAAGAACCGGGAGGACAGCCATGCCTGGTACTGGCGTGGCAAGGTCGCCGATAGGGAAGGCAAGTGGGGAGCGTCCGTGCAGTACTACTCGAAGGCAGTCACCCTCGACCCGACATACACCGACGCGTGGCTCTCCATGGGGGAACTGTTGCTCGGCAACGACAAGGTCAGTGGCGCGGATGAGAGCTTCTCACGGGCGCTTCAGCTAAGCGGGAGCAACCCGCGCGCATGGTTGGGGAAGGCGAAGGCCATGCACAAGCTTGGTAGGTGGGGCGCTGCGATCCAGTGCATGGATAAGTATAACATGCTCGCCCCCCGCGACAAGGACGCCTGGCTGCTGAAGGCTGACCTGCTCTTCGAGAAGGAGAAGTTCAGGCGCGCCATCGAAGCGTACGATACGTTCCTCGAGCTGGACCAGGACGATTCCTACGCCCTCGGACGGAAGGGCGTCTCCCTGAACGCCATCGGTATGCCCGACGAGGCGAGGAAGTGCCTCGAGGAGGCCGTCAGGCTCGACCCGAACAACAGAGACGCGGCGAAGTGGCTCAAGGCCATCATCGGGGAGGACGGACGCTGATGGTCGAACTTGACAAGATCCTGAGCGAGCGTTCGGACGAGCGCATCCTGCAGTCCCTCAAATCGTTGCCAGACCAGGAGTTCGGATCCATCGCCGATAAAGTACTGGGATACCTTGAGCTCAAGACCGTCAGAAGCCGGCCCAGGGGCACTTTCATAATCGCGGACTGCGAGCACAGGCCAGACGGGAAGAAATATGCAGTCTTCTTCTCAAGGAGGGACGAGCCGGTCGAGAAGGCCGACATCGAGAGCCTCGTCTCGTACATGGAGAAGACCGGGATGGACAACGCCCTCGTGTTCACTGTCAGCGGTATCACACCAGATGGTGAGGGACTCCTCCGGGAGCGGTCCATCGGCTATGCGGACGGCGTCAAGCTGGCTGCGCTCCTCCGCAGGTTCGACCTCGACAAGGTGGTCGTCGAATTCGTGGACTCGAAGAAGGTCGAGGTCGTCATGGAGCCGGA
>JAABQR010000058.1 GCA_011391345.1 Methanobacteriota archaeon
CAGGAAGAAGACCCGGAGGTTGAGACAGCGGTTCTGTCA
Source organism: Methanobacteriota archaeon (assembly GCA_011391345.1). Lineage (GTDB taxonomy): Archaea > Thermoplasmatota > Thermoplasmata > UBA10834 > UBA10834 > UBA9653. The sequence goes on from JAABQR010000058.1 coordinate 40, forward strand.
AAAGTCGGGTGGCAGGCCCTCTGACCACTTCGACAGTTGACTCGTCCCGTTCGGCTCCGGCCTTGCGCCCCTCACGGGGTCGTAGAGGGCCATCATCACGTCATGCCGGGACGCGCCGGGGCTGAACCATAAGCCCCCTGCCGCCCTGTCGCGGGCGGCTGGTGGCGGCGGGCCAGCCTCCCCCTGCAGCGCCTTCAAGACGCCGTCCAGGGTGGCTGAAGCCAATCGCGCGCCCATTCGGGAATAAGGATTCCTCCCACATATCGGGCGCGACACGCCGCCTGGCGGGCCGGCCTGACCGGCCCGCGCGAATGCCTCATCGGGCATGACGAGGCCGATGGACGCATAGGGTCTTCTCACCCCGCACTACTTGTAACACCCGAATTCATACAGAACCTGAGACAGCAAAGCTTTTCGCCCCGTCCGCCTTAGGGTCGTCCGGAGTGAGGTATGGCTCCTGGACGCGTTCTCGCGGTCGCATGCGCGACGGCTATCGTCCTCTCGTGCCTGATGCCGCTGTCGAGCGGCGACGACGAGCAGGATGAGTATGCCATGTTCGTCAGCGTCGACGAGACCAAGGTCAGCGTGATATCCGGGAACCTGACGCTTGCGGTCCCCCGGGACTCGTGGCCGAGGCTGGTGTTCTGGCACACGGTCGACCCGTTCTCGCCCACTTTCGACATAGGGTTCCCGGAGATCCACCTGTTCAACGACACGGACCTGGACGGCAGGTTCGACCAGTCGGAAGGGATGTACACCGCGTACTTGGACCCTAACCACGCGGAGTGGAACCTGTCCCCGGTGGAGTCGGGCTTCACGTCCGACCTGGGTGAGTTCGTCCTGTTCTCAATGAGCGCCGTGGTGGACGCCTACAACGAGACCCTGGACGCGCCCCCGGTCGTCGACTCGTGGGCGAACGTGACCTTCTGGTTCCGGCTGGCCGAGAACGACGTGGAGTACGAGAACCCGGCCGGGGCGCACACCGTCTCTGGGAAGACGGAAGTGTTCGTGAACATGACCATGGAAGTACTCAACGGGACGGATTTCGGGTGCATCGCAATCGAGCGTTCGCTCCAGGGAGGTGGGACGGCCAACATGTTCCAGGTGCTCGAGGACGGCCCTGGGTCGGAGGTGACCGCGGTCCTGTCCGCGAGGGTCGACCAGAGCATCGAGGGCGAGAATGTCACCATGCCGCTCAACCAGACTGACTCATCGACCCAGAGCGTCGACATCGCGCATGAGGACGGGACCGTCCAGGCGTTCTACCACTGGGGTTCCGCGGCCCTCGACCTGAGCAGCGAGGGGCACGCCATGGAGCTGAACTCATCCTGCTTCACGACCGGGACCGGCCTGATGCTGCACTCGGTCCTGTCGCTCTCGAACGGCACCCTGTCGTTCTCGCTGGACTCGAGCGCGGGGATAGAGGAGAGCGGGTTCGTCGGCAGCGTCACTGACTGGGTGAAGGAGGTCGGCCTCGCGTTGGCCATCGCCGTCGCGGCCGCAGCGGTGGCGGTGGTGATCACCCTGCACGTGTTCCTCAGACGCAGGCGGCAGAAGCGGGGACCCGCCGGGCCGAAGGGGCCAGAGGACCCACGCTGAGAATTCATACCCAGATTGCGTGCCGTTTCCTCATGGAGCCCTCTGACTGTCCGAGCTTCTCCATGAGCCTGGCGATGATGCTGTCGAAGTAGATCAGCGAGGCGTTCTCGAAGAGCGTCCCCAGGGGCGCCAGCCTGCGCCGGTCGTCGTCCTTCGGGGGGTGGATGAGGATGACCACGTTGGAGGCGCTCGCGAGCTTCGAGTGAGCGTTCGCGGTGATCGCTATGACCCGGGCGCCGACCCTGCGGACGATGTTCGCGGTCTGGATGGCCGACATCGTCTCGCCAGTGTGGGAAACTATCACGACGAGGTTCCCCTCCTCGACGATGGGCGTGACGGTCTCGCCGACGAAGTAGACCTCCAGCCCCATCTGGACGAGCCTGATGGCGAAGGCCTTCGCGATGAGTCCGGAGCGGCCGACGCCGTAGATGAACACCTTCCTGGCCCCTATGATCGCGTCGACGAACTCGTCCGTGCCCTCGATATCGTTCTCGAGGGTCTTCGAGACCATCTTGATGATGTACTCCGAGCTCTCTCTCATCTCGATCCGGACGTCTCCTTCTTGTTGTTGGTCTCCTTGCCCTCCTTGGAGACCCTCTTCGAGAGCACCCTCTCGAGTATGACCTTCATGTACATCGCGTCGTGCTCCAGCAAGGGCGAGCCAGATATTACCGTGATGGGGTCGTTCCTGTCGACCAGGGCCTCCGCGAGCGGCTCGAACCTGAGGTCCCCCTTCTTGATCGAGGTGTACCTCTTCTCGTTGCCGTTCTCGTGCTCGACCCCTGAGAAGTGCGTGTAGAACTCCCCGCCCGTGAGGTCCGCCATCGAGTCCAGGAGCTCGTCGAAGTCCTTCGGCTCCTTGAGTTTCCCGTGTTCCCTCGCGTGGTAGTGGGCGAAGTTGACCACGGGGACGACTCCGTCGACGTCCTTGCACAGTTTGACGACCTCGGGGAGCGACCCGAATATCTCCCTGCGCCCACTCAGCTCCAGGCCCAGGGGGGCCTTGATCTTCTGCTTCTTGTACCAGGCCGCGAGCTCCTTGATCCTGGCCTTGATGCGCTTGAGAGCGACCTTGTCGTCCACGTCGCCGTAGAGCCCCAGGTGCGTGACGACCATGGAGCCCCCGAGCGCCTTGGCGATGATGCCGCCCCATCTGATGGAGTCCATGCTCTTGAACGACAGCTCCCCCTCGCTGACCAG
>JAABQR010000059.1 GCA_011391345.1 Methanobacteriota archaeon
TATGACGAGCTCCTCGAACGGCTTCTCGTTCTCGACCTCGTCCTCTGTCGGAGACGTCTCGAACACATCGGCGTTCTTCTCGAGCTCCTTGATGATCACGAGCGCCCTTGCCGCGGGGAGGCTGCATCTGCGGGCGAGCCGGACGGCCACTATGACTCTCTGCTCGTCCTTGGATTCCTTCTCAGGCGGGGACTTCTCGGCCTTCTTCGTCTTCTTCTTGGGGACCTGCGGCTTGGCGATGAGCCCGTGTAATCGGTCGACCAATCCAGGGACATCCTTCACCTCGAGCGTCTGGTCGACCTGCCCGACCATTGTATCCAGCCCGTCCAGGCCATCGAATATGCCCTCGGCGACCTCAGGGGTCGCGCTAAGGTGGCCGTCCCTGATCGCCCCGAGGACATCCTCGAGCGCGTGCGCGGTGTCCATGACCGCTGTCAGGTTCATCATGCTCGCCATGCCCTTGATCGTGTGGCACGCCCTGAACATCTGGTCTATGAGCTCCTTGTCGTCCGGTCTCTTCTCCAGTTCGACCATGGAGTCGTTCAGGGTGCGAAGGTACTCCCTCGCCTCCGTCACGAAGAGCTTCGAGTACTTGTTCAGGTCGAACTCCTTGGTCATGGTCATCCCTCTATGAATTCAATGATCTTCTGTGGTATCTTCTCCAGCGGTACCACTTCGTCAGCGGCATTCTCGGTTATGACGGCCTTCGCCATGCCGAATATGACCGAGGACTCCTCATCCTGGACTATGACACGTCCTCCTGCCGCCCTGATGACCTTCGCCCCCTGGGCGCCGTCCGAGCCCATGCCCGTCATGACCACACCCAGGAGCCTGTCACCGTAGCACATGGCCGCGCTCTCGAAAAGCACGTTCGCGGACGGCTTGACGAACTGGACCGGGGTGCCTTCGTCCAGCTTCGCGACGACACCCTTCCTGTTCTTCATCTCGACCCTGAGGTGGAAGCCTCCGGGAGCGAGGTAAGCGGTGCCTGGCTCAATCACGGTGCCATCGATCGCGAGGACGACTCTTGGGCCGTTGGCGGCGTCCAAGCGCTTCGCAAACGACGGCGAGAACTCGGCAGGCAGGTGCTGCACTATCATGATGGATGCGCGAATCTTCTTCGGGAGCGCCGCGAAGACGGCCTCCAGGGACCGGGGACCGCCCGTGGACGCGGCGATGACCACGGCCTTTGTCTCCGCGCAAGCAGCTGGCGGCGCCGCCTCTTGAAGGTGCCTCATTGGTATCGGTCCGCGCATCCTCTTGAGGACGTCTATCTGCGCCAATGACGCGTTCCTGACCAGGTCGGCTATGGCCTTCTTGAACCTCACGATGTCTATGGAGACCGGCCCGCTCGGTTTGGGGATGAAGTCGACCGCCCCCATCTCGAGCGCGCGCAAAGGGAGCTGCACATCGACCTTGTTCATCGCGCTGAGCATGACCACCCGGGTCGGACACTCCTTCATTATCCTCTGCAGTGTCGCGAGTCCGTCCATCTTCGGCATCTGGATGTCGAGCAGGACCACATCAGGCTTGAGTGACTTGACCTTCGCGATCGCCTCGAGTCCGTCCTTGGCGGTGCCTAACACGGACATGCCCTCCTCCGACTGCAGCATGTCCCTGAGGACGACGCGCATGTACGCGCTATCGTCCACGACCAGCACCCGGACCACATCTGACATGGGCCACCTCTCAACGACCCATCTGAAGGACCGCGTTGACCGATTCGAGCACGTCGTCCGAAGTGAAGGGTTTCATTATGAAGTCCATGGCGCCCGCCTCCAGCGCTCGCATGACGGTCTTCTGGTGCCCGAGGGCGGAGACCATGATGATCTTGACCTTCTGGTCCGCCTCCTTGAGCCTCTTCACGGTCTCGATGCCGTCCGTCTCGGGCATCACGATATCCATTGTGATGACGTCCGCTCCGAACCTCTTGAACAGGTCGAGCGCCTCCTCGGCGTTCTTGGCCTCTCTGACCTTGTGACCGCCGCCCTCGAGTATGTTCTTCAGGACCCTTCTCATGAACTCCGAGTCATCCACCACAAGCACGGTCGCCAAACAGTTCATCCTCCAGTTCTGCCACTGTCATCCGTCGATAGTTCCAGTATCTTGACGGGGTCGATCACGGTGATGAGGCGGTCGCCCATCTTAGCGATCCCCTTGACGTATTCCGCTTCGAGCCCCTGCGCCACATATGTGGGCGCTGACTCGATGTCTCCCTTGTTCACCCTGATGACCTCTGTCACCTCGTCGACGAGGAATCCCACGGGGGCGTCGGGAGCCTCGATCACGACTACCTTGGAGAGGTCGTCGCGCTCCTTCGCCTCGATGCTGAGGCGCTTCCTGAGGTCGACGACCGTCACGAGCTTTCCTCTCAAGTTCATCACGCCCTCTATGTACGAGGGGCTCCTGTGGACCTTGGCAACCTGCTCCATGTCCCTTATCTCCTTCACAGACGTTATGTCGAAGGCGTACTCTTCCTTCCCGAGCCTGAACACGACATACTGCTCTGTGGCGTCGGTGGCCATCAGTCTCCCCTCTCGGCCGGGGTGTCGGCCTCGGCGTTCTTGACCTGGGCCTTCAACGCATCAGACATGGCTATGGTGGACAGGCTCCTGGTGAGCTTGTTCAGGGTGCTGGCGAGGTCCGCGAGGTCCTGGGCGGACGCGGTCAGTTCCTCCATGCCCGCAGCGACCTCCTCTGAGGACGCGGACACCTCCTCGGCCGAGGAAGAAGTCTCGTTCGCGATGCTCGCGACCTCGTCGAGGCTTCTGGCGAGGCTCTCGGTGAGGGCCTTCTGCTCCTGTGTGGAGGCGCTTATCTCCTGGACCATGGCAGC
>JAABQR010000060.1 GCA_011391345.1 Methanobacteriota archaeon
GGTCGATGCGGCACTAGCCAGGCTGCGCCCGAAAGGGACGTCCGCGGAGCAGTTCAGACTCGATAAGTGGTCCTGAGCGCAGGTCGAGACATCCTCTGGACATGGACGACGACCGATTCCCAGCGCACTATCTTTAAAATACCTCCCATCAATATGGTCTAAAGGACGATTTGTCATGCGTCAAGTAGACGAGAATTACTCCCCCGTCCAGCTGGAGAAAGATGTTCGGACGCAATGGGACCGTACTCGCATCTACGAGAAGGTCAAGAAGGCTCACGAGAACGACAAGCCATATTACTTTCTGGACGGGCCTCCTTACACCACAGGGTCAATTCACATAGGCACCGCATGGAACAAGGTGCTCAAGGACACATACATACGCTACAGGCGGATGCATGGCCTCCAGGTGAGAGACCAACCTGGATACGACATGCACGGCCTGCCCATCGAGGTCAAGGTCGAGCAGTCTCTCGGCATCAAGAGCAAGAAGGAGATCGAGACCCGCGGGATAGACCAGTTCGTGTCCACCTGCAGAGAATTCGCCACCAATTTCAAATCGAAGATGACGGAGGAGTTCAAGCTCCTGGGCGTCTGGATGGATTGGGACAATCCGTATCTGACGGTGAACCCGTCGTATGTGGCATCCGTCTGGTGGACTCTGAAGCAGGCGCATGACAAGAAGCTCCTGACGACGGACCTCAGGGTGTTGCCATGGTGCCCCAGGTGCGAGACCGCCCTCGCAGAGGCAGAGATAGAGTACTGGGACGAGACCGACCCGTCAATATACGTGAGGTTCCCGATCGAAGGTAGGTCCGGCGAGTCCCTCCTCATATGGACCACGACCCCGTGGACCATCCCGGGGAACCTCGCGGCGGCCGTGCACCCCGACCTGACCTATGCCAAGGTGCGGGTGAAGAGAGGCGCGGCGGAAGAGACACTGATATTCCTGGAGGAGAAAGTCGAGGAGATCAGGAAGATCGCCGGCGTCGAGGACATGAAGATCCTGGAGACGATGAAGGGGACTGACCTCATCGGCATCCACTACAGGCACCCGCTCGCGGACATCGTGCCCCACCAGCAACAGGTCCAGGGCAAGTGGGTGCACGCGGTCCTGCCCTCGGAGACGGTCACGGCAGAGAGCACGGGCATCGTACACATAGCTCCTGGCCACGGCCCTGAGGACTTCGACATAGGTGTGGCGCACGAAATCGAGCCGTTCTCGCCGGTCGACGAGTCCGGCACGTACACCGAGGAGGTCGGCGCGAGGTATGCCGGGAGGAACGTCAAGGAAGCGAGCAACCTCGTCGTATCCGACCTGGTCGACAGGGGCGCGATGTTCCACGAGGGCAGACTGACGCACAGATACGGTCATTGCTGGAGATGCAAGAAGCCCGTCATATACAGGATCACGGAGCAGTGGTTCCTCAAGGTCACTGACATCAAGGCGGAGATGAACGCCGCCAATGACGGTGTGAAGTGGTACCCTGACTGGGCGGGAGCGAACAGAGAGAAGGACTGGATATCCAACGCCAGGGACTGGTGCATAAGCAGACAGAGGTACTGGGGCACACCGCTCCCGATCTGGCGCTGCGCATGCGGGAACGTCAAGGTCGTTTCTTCCGTCAACGAGCTCAAGACCGGGTCGGGGTACGTCGAAGGCATGGATGTCCACAGACCCTGGATAGACAATATCACGTTCCAGTGCAACAAGTGCGGGCAGACGATGAACAGGACGCCCGACGTGCTCGACGTCTGGTTCGACGCGGGCGTGTGCTCGTGGGCGTCGTTGGGATACCCTGCCGAGAAGAGCGAGTTCGACAAGTGGTGGCCTGGCGAATGGGTCACGGAAGCGCACGACCAGACGAGAGGATGGTTCTACTCGCAGCTCGTGACTGGTGTCGTCGCCTTCGGCAAGGCGCCCTACAGGTCCGTGCTCATGCACGGATGGGCATTGAACCCGCAGGGAGAAGCGATGTCCAAGAGCGAGGGCACAGCGGTCGACCCCATCGGAGTCATCAACACGCTCGGCGCGGACTCGCTCAGGTTCTACCTGCTCAAGGCGAACGCACCCTGGGAGGATGTGCTCTTCCAGCAGGAAGGCGTCAAGTCGGCCAACAGGACTCTGAACATCCTGTGGAATGTGTACAAGTTCTCCGTTCTCTACATGTCCATCGACAAGTTCGATCCCGCTTCGGTCAGGCTCGATGCGATGAAGGACGAACTCAGGGCCGAGGACAGATGGATGCTGTCCAGGGTGGAGACCCTCAAGAAGGAGTTCACATCCGCCATGGAGGTGTACGAGGTCCACAGGGCCGCGAGGGCACTCGAGGACTTCATCGTCACCGACCTGTCCCGATGGTATGTGAAGCTCGTCAGAGACCGCCTCTGGAAGGAGGGGGACGACAGGGATAAGCTCGCCGCGTTCAAGGTGCTCCACGAGTCATTGACGACGGCTGTTGTCCTCCTGTCCCCGATCGCCCCGCACGTATCCGAGGTCATATTCACCAACCTCAACCCGAGACCCGAGAGCGTCCACATGGTCCAGTGGCCCGTCGAGAACCCTGACTGGAAGGACGAGACTCTGGAGAAGGGCATGGACCTCGTCAGGGAGATATCGGAGATAGTGGCGAGGGTCAGGCAGGAGACGAACATCAACCTTCGGTGGCCGATGAAGCGCATAGTCGTCAAGGCGCAGACGGATGAGGATATCGAAGCGCTCCTGCAGCTCAAGGACGCCCTCCTGTCGCAGAACAACATCAAGGACCTGCAGATGGTGCCCGTGGGCGAGGAGTGGGACGAGATGATGCTC
>JAABQR010000061.1 GCA_011391345.1 Methanobacteriota archaeon
ACGAGCAACATGGCTGTGGCGAACAGTACGCTGAGCATCAACGCGAGCCGCATCAATACACCTTTCACCCGACGGGGACGCACATTCTGCCCGCGGATATGCCATGCCTCCGCTGGCCATGCGTGGGGTCATGCAACCCATTCGTGCAGATAAATACATTTTCCCTTCAGATTCGATCCTGATACTACCCGACGCAACTTCATCTGGCGGGCTTCTCGGAAGGTTGAATAGGGACTTTGCTCCTCAGCCACGCATATGGATGCGTTCCAGGCGCTGTTGCTCGGCATAGTCCAGGGCATCACCGAGTGGCTGCCGGTATCCTCCTCGGGGCACCTCGCGATAGCGCAGGAACTCCTTGGCATGGACGCGAGTGAGAACCTCGTGTTCGACCTCGCCGTGCACATGGGCACGCTGCTCGCCGTGTGCGTGTTCTTCAGAAAAGAGCTGGGTAGGGTCATCCTGGCGGTGCTGAGGCCAGGCGACAAGGGGGAGGAGGCTAAGGGCCTCAGGACCCTCGGAGGGCTCATACTCATCGGGACAATACCCGTGGCCGTCGTTGGCGTCGTGCTGTCCGACCGCGCAGAGGACCTGTTCTCCCTCCCGCTCGTCGGCGCGGCGTTGATCGTGAACGCGGCGATACTCCTCATGGCCGAGAGGATGGCGAAGCCGGCGCAGAGGAAGACCGTGCACATGAGGGACGCGGTCGTAGCCGGCATCATGCAGGCGGTGTCCATCGTCCCCGGCATATCCAGGAGCGGCTCGACGATTTCAGGCAGCATGTTCTCTGGCCTCGAGAAGGAGGCCGCGGCCACATTCGCGTTCCTTCTGTCAGTGCCCGCGCTCCTGGGCGCATTCGCCTACGGGATCACGACGCTCGACAGATACGACGTGGATGTGGTGTCACTCGTGCTCGGCGCGGGAGCCGCGTTCGCCACAGGGTTCGTGGCCATAGGCTACCTCCTGAAGGCTGTCCGCGCGAGGAAGCTCTGGATGTTCAGCATCTACTGCGCGATCGTCGGGGCGGCGGTGCTCGCCCTCACACTATGAGAAGGATCATTCCTCGTCGAGGGACTTCTCGAGCTCTATCGCGATCTCGATCTTCTTCGTCTCGAGCTCCTTCCGCTTCCTCCTGACGCGCGGGTACATCGCGAGAGCAACGCCGACAGACACGGCGATCGCGACGGCCACGTACTCCCAGTTCTCCTCCAGGAATCCCGGAGCAAGCGGGGGCGGGTCTGCGACCGTCGGGTCCTGCTCGCCAGCGTATTCCTGCAGGTTCGTGTAGCCGTCATCATCATAGTCGCCGGTGGCGTTCTCCTCGAGCGAGCCGAAGTTCCCGAGCTCCCACCAGTCGGGCATCTCGTCGAAGTCGGCGTCCTGCAACGATATGACGGCAGTGAAGTCCACGCCCGTGTTGTTCCATCCGTCAGTGACCGTCAGCTCGATCTTGTACAGCCCTTCATCAGCGAACAAGTACCGGACCATCGCACCGTACATGTACGATGTCTCCTCGCTGTGGGTTATCGCCCAGGTGTAATTGGCGATGTATCCGCCCGGGTCCCATGAACTGTTCCCCAAGAGCATGTACTGAGTGCCCGTGGAGATGTTCTCCGGTATCGGTGAGATGACGGCGACAGGGTCGGTATTGGCGTCCATGGAATGGACTGTCTCGGATACTTCGTTCCCCAGAACCGCGACGGCACCAAGACCCATGCATGCGACCACGCACACGAGAACGCATGTCTTCGATAGTGACGACAACTCCACACCCCAAAGATGCCCGTGCTTGAACCTGTGACCACCGCGCGAGCGCGGAGGCGCAGGCCTCGCGCCGGCGTGTATGATGCGATGCGCCGATATATGACTTTTTGTTCCCGCGCCCCGAACATCGGACAAGTCGGGGCATGAATCCAAATAGCGGAAGTGTTTAAGTCGGCTAAGACGATTGGATAGCAGGGCATGTCGAGATGAATCCCAGGAAGAATCTCTTCGGCTGTCCCGTGTGCGGTTTCAGGGTCACGGGCTCCGAGGATGTGTGCCCCAGGTGTGGCACGAGGTACGGCAAGGGCACGAAGTTCGAGTGCCCGTTCTGCGGTGAGCACGTCAACCCCTCCTCGCCCGTCTGCCCGGCCTGTCACGTGTCATACGACGAGTTCCACCAGAGGACGGACAAGAAGGATTCAGAGGAGAGCATCGATTCACTTCTCACCGAGATCATCAGCTTCGAGTCAGAGCAGGTCAAGCAGGAGGACAGAAGGCTGAGCTGCCCCAGATGCTCGTGGATGCTCGAAGGCACCGAGGAGAAGTGTCCCAAGTGCGGGGCCGGGTTCCTCGAGGATGTCAGCTACCAGTGCCCGATATGCGCCGCTATGGTCAAGGCGGACTCGCCCAGGTGCGAGGAGTGTGGCACGTTGTTCTCCGAGCCAGAGGGGCCGCCGGCCACCGAGCCCGTGGAGGAGCCCCCCGCCGAGATACCCGTCGTCGAGGAGACGGCACCGGTCCCTGAGGAGCACGCCGCCGAAGTGCCTGAGCCGGAGACGCCCGTGGTCACGGAGACGCCGCCCGCGGAACAGGCGCAAGAGCCCGCGGTCGAGGCGGTAGCGGGACCGGACACCCAGGTCCAGGAGGCGCCCGTCGAGCATGAGCCTCCAGAGGAAGAAGGCGTGGTCGAACCCCCGGAGCCGTCCGAGGAGCCTCTCGCGGAGGAGCAGCCAGAAGCGAAACCGAAGCAGAGGAAGCTGAAGACCAGGAAGGTCAAGGCCAAACAGTGAGGGCATGTC
>JAABQR010000062.1 GCA_011391345.1 Methanobacteriota archaeon
CTGCTTGACGCCCAAGAGGCTCATGGACGTGCTGCACGCGTAGAAGTTCACGCCGAGCTCCTTGGCCTGCTTGAGCATCTCCTCGTAGTTCGGCACATTGAGCTTCATCATCTTCTTCACCATCATGCCGGTGAAGAGCCTCCACATGCCCGGGAGCTTCGGTCTTATTCCCTTCTTGAGCAGCTTCAGGCCGAAGAAGGTGTAGAAGACGTGTACCTCCATGCCCATGCTCGCGGCTGTGTTGCCCATGATCAAGGGCATCATTGCCTTGTCGAAGCTGCCTTCGCTAACGACCATACAGAACCTGTCTGCCATTCAAATCCACCTCTTACTTTATCCTGATGTAGAACCTGAAGAGTGTCCCTTCCTCTTCCTGTCCTACCATTGCGTGCCCGGTCCTGTTGCACCAGGCCGGGACGTCATCCCTAGCGCCCACATCGTCCGCCAGAAGCTCCAGCACCTGACCGGACTTGAGTTCCTTGACCTTCTTCGCCAGTTGGACTATCGGCATCGGGCACATCAGTCCCCTTGCGTCGAGAGTCGCATCCTTCTCCACGCCGACCACTCCTACGGTATTGTCATTACCGTGCAAATGCGATTACACTGTTCACTAATAAACATTTTCACGTTCGCGGGGGAAAGACCTGGCCCAGCCGCACGTCATAACGGTTAAGTATAAAAATGGCAATACCGTGCAATATGGTGGAACCACAGAAGATACTGTCCGGCCAGGCCACCTGCCGGGACATAGTCAAGTGCGTCTACGGCCTGTCTGATTTCGAGCTCCTGATATACAAGAGGTTGGTCAAACAGGGCCCTCTCAAGGCGGACGACCTCGCCCCCTCCCTCAAGAAGGACCGCAGCACGGTGTACCGCGCCCTGCAGAGACTCGTCGCGTCGGGCCTCGCATTCAGGGACACCAAGACGATCGAGAGGGGAGGCTACTATCACGTATACACCGCGGTGCCCCCGGCCCAGCTGAAGGAGCGCCTTCGAAGGTGCGCAGACGATTGGTTCGAGAACATGCGTGGCGCTATCGACGACTTCGACCTCGTTTGAGCCCTGAAAACCTTATATGCCACCAGCTGATTTGGTGGATGATGTCAGAAGGTTTCAGGGGGATGGACATCGTCTCCATCCGGGACTTTTCACGGGCGCAGATCGAGCACGTCCTCGACGTCGCGGAGAGGATGTTGCCGGTCGCGAAGGGGGATGAGAAGAGCAAACTCCTCGATGGGAAGGTGCTCGGCTCGCTGTTCTACGAGCCGTCCACGAGGACCAGGCTCTCTTTCGAAGCAGCGATGGCCCGCCTGGGCGGTAAGAGCCTCGGGTTCGACGAGCCCAAGGGCTCGTCGGTCGCCAAGGGTGAGACCCTCGCCGACACGATCAGGATGGTCGACGCGTACTGTGACGCCATCGTGCTCCGGCACCCGCAGGAGGGCGCCGCGAGACTCGCGGGCCACTTCGCCGCGAAGCCTGTGCTCAACGCGGGCGACGGCGCGGGCCAGCACCCGACGCAAACGATGCTCGACCTCTTCACGATCCGAAAGTCGAAGGGCAAGATAGACGGCAACCACGTGGTCATCGTCGGCGACCTCAAGTATGGCAGGACCGTGCACTCCCTGTCAGAGGCGCTGGCGATGTTCGGCGCGCAGCTGACATTCGTCGCCCCGCCCACGCTCCAGATGCCCAAGGAACACCTGAAGCACATACAGTCCATGGGCATCAAGCCGAAGAGCGGCACCGACCTCACCGAGGCGGTCAAGGACGCGGACGTCCTGTACGTCACCCGCATACAGAAGGAGCGGTTCCCAGACCCCGCGGAGTACCAGAAGGTCGCAGGCGCATTCAAGATCGACCCCGCGCTGCTCAAGGACGCGAAGAAGGACATGATCATCATGCACCCGCTCCCGCGCGTGAACGAGATATCCCCGGAGGTGGACAAGACCCCGAACGCGAAGTACTTCGAGCAGGCCTTCAACGGGGTGCCCGTCCGGATGGCCCTCCTCGCGATGGTACTGGGGGCGGTCGAATGAAGGAGTTCAAGGTCACGCCCATCAGGAACGGCACCGTCATAGACCACATCCAGGTGGGCACGGCGCTGAAGGTCCTCAGAATCATAGGCGTCAAGGAGGACGTCAGCTCCACAGTGAGCGTCCTGATGCACGTACCGAGCAAGAAGGCCGGCTGGAAGGACATAGTCAAGATCGAGGACCGGGAGCTGGACCCGAAGGAGCTCGACAAGATCGCGCTCATCTCCCCCGACGCGACCATCAACATCATCAGGGACTTCAACGTGGCCGAGAAGTTCGTGGTCGAGGTGCCCCAGAAGATCGTGGGCATCATGAAGTGCGCCAACCCTGGGTGCATAACGAACAAGAACGAGCCAGTCGAGCCGGAGTTCGTCGTCGAGTCGAAGAAGCCGATCACCCTCAGGTGCATCTACTGCGACCGCATCACCACCGACATATCGGAGAACGTGATCTAGGCATCCGGTGACGGTCTTGAGACTCGGTTTTGAGCCCCTGAAGTGCGTCGCGTGCGGCCTCTGCGAGACCGTATGCAGCCTGAACAGGGACTCGACCCTGACGCCGATGAGCTCGAGCATCATGCTCCATGTCGAGGACAAGGCGGACTACTTCGGCCTCGTCCTCAAGACTCAGGACGAGGGCCTCGTCGTCGCGATGCCCGAGGGCCAGGGCGGAGAGCAGGGTGCTGGTTCCAGCGGCCCCGGCGCGAAGCCGATACTTCTCAGGGAGCCATGCGACC
>JAABQR010000063.1 GCA_011391345.1 Methanobacteriota archaeon
GGTCGGCGTGGCGGCGCTCAAGATGCACGGGACGACGAAGAAGATAGAGAGCAGGGGCGTGTTCGAGCAGGACCAGATCAAGAGGGCCGTGGAACTCGGTCTGGGAGTGTCCGGCCCGGACGATATCGACATCATCCCCCTTGACGACGAGGCGGCCGAGGTCGCGGACAAGCTGCAGCAGATACTCCTGAAGTGACCGGGGCTGCCTGCGCAAGCGGAGATTAAATAATCCATTTTATATATATGAAATTGAATCTGACCTGGTATGACCCGCCGGGAGACTACCTCCGGCAACGCTAAGTACAGACGGGCCATTCACAACAAGAGACCCGGGAAGTAGGCCATGAACGCGATAGAAATCAGGGATCTTGTCAAAGACTACGGCTCGTTCAGGGCCGTCAAGGGCATCTCGTTCGAAGTGCGCGAAGGGGAGGTGTTCGGCCTTATAGGCCCTAACGGCGCGGGCAAGACGACGACGCTCAGGATCATAGCCACCCTCCTCCGGGTCACGTCCGGCACCGTCAACGTCCTTGGCAAGGACCTGCGTGCGGAGCCGCAGGAGGTCAGGAAGATACTCAGCTACCTCCCAGAGGACGCGGGGGCGTACAAGAACCTCACGGGGATGGAGTACCTGGAGTTCATAGCCAACTTCTTCGCGACGGGCGCGAAGGCCGACGCGATCGTCAAGAAGGGCGTCGACATCGCGGCCCTCGCCGACAGGATCGACGACAAGGTGGACACGTACAGCAAAGGCATGACCAGACGCCTGCTGGTCGCCAGGGCTCTGATGACAGACCCGAAGCTGGCGATACTGGACGAGCTCACGTCCGGCCTGGACGTCATCAACGCCCAGGAGATACGCAGGATGGTAAAGGACATCTCGACGCGCGGGATGACCGTGCTCCTCTCGTCGCACAACATGCTCGAGGTCGAGCTCATGTGCGACCGCATCGCCCTCATAGACGACGGCAGGATCGTCGAGCTGGGGACGCCCGAGGAGTTGAAGGCCAAGTACGGCGCCTCCAACATAGAGGAGGTATTCACGAGGGCGGTGAAGGCATGAGCAGCCTCACGAACATAGTCAAGAAGGAGTTCAAGGAGCTGCTCACGAAGAGCACGATCATCCCGGTCATCCTCATGGCGCTGCTGTTCGGCTACATGGGGACCATGATTGGGGACATCGAGGAGGAGGTCATGGCGAAGCCCCTGGTCGGGGTCGTCGACCTCGACGATGGCATCATGTCTGACATGGCCTGCCACGTATTCAGCACGAGCGCGGTCCTGGTGTACAACGGGACGGACGTCGACGCTGGCCTGAGCGAGGTCAAGGAGGGCGGAGGTGTGGCCCTGATAGTCCTGCCCGCGAACTTCTCATCCAACATTCTGGACGGTTCGAGAGGGTATGTCGATGTCTATTGGATCATGGAGGGGGCTGGGATGCTGGACTCGGTGTCGTCCGCCTCTGTCGACGCCCTCCTCCGGTCAATGTCGTACGAGATCGCGTCGTACCTCGTGAGCGAGACGGGCGTGGCGGACCCGGCGTTGGTCTTCACCCCAGTGGAGCGCTTGGACACGACCATATTCAAGGACAAGGAGATGGAAGGCATCTCACCTGACTTCATCATATCCGTCCTCTCCGCCCAGTCGTTCACGGTCCCGTTCATCATAATGATGATCACGATCATGGCCGGAGGAATGGTGATATCATCCATGGGCCTCGAGAAGGAGAACAAGACCCTGGAGACGCTGCTCACGCTCCCCGTCAGCAGGAGGTCCATCGTGTCCGGCAAGCTGGTCGCGAGCGCGCTCGTGGGGCTCGTGATGGCGGGCATCTACATGATCGGGTTCAATTACTACATGACATCGCTCGAGATGTCCGCCGAGATGGACCTGTCCCAGTACGGGCTGGACCTCGGCCCCGTCGACTACCTGCTCGTTGGGGTCTCCGTGTTCGTCAGCCTCCTCGCGGCGCTCTCGATGTGCATGGTCCTCGGGACCTACGCCAAGAACTACAAGTCCGCGCAGACGCTGACGATGCCCATCACGCTGCTAGTGATAATACCGATGTTCATCACGATGTTCAAGGACTTCAGCACGCTCCCGACTGCCCTCCAGGTGTTGCTCTTCGCGATACCGTTCTCCCACCCGATGATGGCCATGAGGGAGCTCATGTTCGACAACTACGTCATGGTCCTGGGAGGCATCGCGTACGTCACCGTGTTCGCCCTGGTCATGATAGCCGTCACGGTGTGGATATTCAACACGGACCGGCTCCTGACCGGGAGCACGAAGGGGACGGGGCTCGCGAAGTTCTTCGGGAAGAGGAAGTGAGCAGCGCCAGGGAGAACCCAAAGCCGTCCCAGCTCAGACCCGACGACGGCTTCATCAAGGCTTGTCCCCGAAACGGTACCCACAGGGAAGGTGCATCTGCTCAGAGGGTGACCGGGGGTACTTCCTGCACTGGAGCGGCCTCAAGGCGTGGACGCGGCACTTTGGCTTCCCAGAGCTGTCGCGTGTAAGGAGCGGGCATCTGACCAGGAACTCGCAACACGCGCCACACATGTTGCACTCCCCGGTCCTCGACTTGTCCACCGGGAGCACCAGGCTGGTGGCGAACCTGAGGACCTTCCCATCGAAGGGGCCGTTCCTCTTGTGCTGCTGCGTCATGGAAACAGGGGATGACACTTCTGCACCCGTAAAATAGCTTCGCTCCAGTTTGCGGAGCCGATCAGTCGTCGACATCTCTTTAGCGGCGACTGACCA
>JAABQR010000064.1 GCA_011391345.1 Methanobacteriota archaeon
TTCGGGGCCCTGGTCTATCAGCTGGTCGTCGAGGACAATGCCGCAGTCCTCGCAGACGAGTTCTCCGCGCTCATAGTCTCTCACTAGGTGAGCGCTGTTGCACTCGGGGCATCTCTCAATCTGCTCAGTCTCCTCTCTTACCTTTGCCATGGTACCTCTCCTGTTCGATGTAGACCTCCTTGCCGAGCACAGCAAGTGTCCGCATCTCTTTCCTCGGTTCGATGGCAACGTAGGGCGCCCGGGCTGGTCCGAACACCTTCACGACTCTCCCAACCTCCCCCTTCACGTTGTCCCTCACTAGTGTCCTAATGTTCGGTGCGAACCGCGCTTTGACGATGAGCCTCCCGTCGTGCGATATGTCCTGAACCACGCCGAGGAGCTGCAACGTCTCACCAAACATTTTTATAAGTTATGTTGTGCGACCTATGTGTAATGTTATATATAATGTTTTTCTCAATGTATATAAGGTTTGAGCATCCTTCCGGGTCGATGCGAGCCGCTCCACTAATAGGGCGCGGGCGCGTGAGAAGGAATATCATGTCTGACATTCCCAAGACACATCCTCGCTATGCGTCCCTGATGCTGAGGGAGCGTTTGGTCGAAGGATTCAACGAGGGCTTGGTCGTCCCGCAGGGCCTGATCGCCCACGGTCGGGGAGAGATGTTCTACTACCTCCTAGGCGAGAGGACGACCAAGGACGCGAGGGTCGCTGCGAAGGCTGCCGCCGCCCTCCTGCTCGAGGCGAAGAGGTCTGTGATATCCGTCAACGGCAACGTCGCCGCGCTGTGTCCGAAGGCGGTCGTCGAACTCGCCGAGGTGTCCGGTGCGAGGATAGAGGTGGGGCTGTTCCACAGGAGCGACCAGCGTGTGTCGAAGATCGCCGCCGCGCTCGAGAGGCACGGCGCGAAGGACGTGCTCGGTTTCCTCCCTGACGCGAAGATACCCGGGCTCGACAGCATGCGCGGGCTCTGTTCGACCGAGGGGATATTCCAGGCAGATGTCGTCCTCGTCCCGCTCGAGGACGGGGACCGGGCGGAGGCCCTTGCCCGCATGGGCAAGAGGACCATAGCCGTCGACCTCAACCCGTTGTCCAGGACGTCCAAGGCCGCGACCGTCACAATCGTCGATGAAGTGACGAAGGCCCTGCCAGAGATCTCGAGGCATGTCGAGGATTTCAGAGACGACCCCGACGCGAGAAAGCTGGCTCTGTCGAAGTACGACCGTGACGAGAACCTCGCTCAGGTAATGGCCTCGATGATGCGCAACCTTGACCGGAAGGGCTGACGACGCGCGTTCGGCCATCTCGTGCGGGGGCGAGCAGCCGCAGCAACCCGCTAGCCAGGCCAGACCCGTGTGTGTTGTCCTACCAACAAATGTATTAGGTTGACCACCGATGCGTTTCGCAGGTAGCATGGCCAAGAAAGAACTGGTCGAGAAAGGCGTTAGACGTATCGAGTGGGCGAGGACCCACATGAAGGTCCTCGAGAACATCAGAGAGCGGATGGTCAAGGAGCAGACCTTCGAGGGCCTCAAGGTCGGAATGGCCCTGCACACGGAGGCGAAGACCGCCGTGCTGGCGCTCACGATCCAGGAGGCGGGGGCCGAGGTGAGGCTGACGAGCTGCAACCCGCTGTCCACGGACGACTCCGTCGCCGTCGCTCTGAACGAGAAGTACGGGCTCACGACGTACGCCAAGAAGGGCCAGAACACGAAAGACTACTACCAGTCACTGAACAAGGTCCTGGACATGAAGCCGGACTATGTCATCGACGACGGTGCGGACCTCATCTTCCTGCTCCATACGAAGCGGAAGGAGCTGCTCCCGAAGATCAAGGGGGCGAACGAGGAGACCACGACTGGCGTGATGCGCCTCAGGTCGATGGCACAGCAGGGGGCGCTCAAGTTCCCGGTCATGTCCGTCAACGACGCTTACATGAAGTACCTCTTCGACAACAGATACGGGACGGGCCAGTCCACGATGGACGGGTTCATGGCCGCGACCAACCTCGTCATCGCCGGCAAGGACTTCGTCGTTGCCGGATACGGCTGGTGCGGCCGCGGGATCGCCATGCGCGCGAAGGGAATGGGCGCCGATGTGACGGTCTGCGAGGTAGACCCGATCAGGGCCATCGAGGCGAAGCTGGACGGATATGCGGTCATGCCGATGTCCCAGGCCGTGAGGGGTGCGGACATCATCGTCTCCGCGACCGGATGCAAGGATGTCGTCACCGCGAAGGACATCAACGCCATGAAGGACGGCTGCGTCCTGGCCAACTCCGGACACTTCGACAACGAGATATCTAAATCGGCCCTGCTGAAGCTCTCGAAGCGGCACGCGCAGGTCCGCGACTCCGTCGAGGAGTTCGAGCTCAAAGACGGGCGGAAGGTGTACCTCCTCGCGGAGGGCAGGCTCGTCAACCTGGCTGCGGGACAGGGGCATCCAGTGGAGATCATGGACATGAGCTTCGCGATACAGGCCCTGTGCCTCGAGTACCTCGACTTCAGCGCGCAGACCCTCGAGCCCGAGGTCTACGACGTCCCGGACCACCTCGACGACCAAGTGGCGCGTCTGAAGCTGCAGACGATGGGCGTCAAGATCGACAAGCTCTCGAAGGACCAGCGGGCCTATGTCAGGAGCTGGCGCGAAGGCACGTAGACGCGCTCGTCCTGATGCGCAAACCCGTGTCGGGGGACAGCCTCGGAGCCGTTGCTATCCGACTTTTCAAGTATGACGGGGCCGATACGGGATGGGCACA
>JAABQR010000065.1 GCA_011391345.1 Methanobacteriota archaeon
CCTGCTACCGCCAAGATATGCGGTGACTACCTCAACAGCGCCCTTGCCATCATGGAGGCGAAGATGAACGGATTCGACGAGACCATCATGCTGAACGACCAGCACATGGTCGCCGAAGGCTCGGGCGAGAACATATTCATGGTCAAGGACGGCAGGCTGATGACTCCTCCCGCGAACGCGGGGATCCTCCCGGGCATCACGAGGGACTCTGTGATGACGGTCGCCAAGGACCTCGGATACGATGTCGTGGAGCGGAACTTCTCGAGGGGAGAGCTGTTCCTCGCGGACGAGCTGTTCTTCACGGGCACTGCCGCAGAGGTCACACCGATAAGGGAAGTGGACCGACGACAGGTCGGCGACGGCGTCCCTGGCCCCGTGACCCTGGCAATACAGAAGACCTATCTCGACGCCGTAAAAGGGAAGGTCCCGAAGTACGCATCTTGGCTCGACCCTGTCGGCTGACACACCCTTAGGGCAACCAATAAATACCCGCCCGGACAATACATCGTCTGACGATTGTCATACGAAGGGATGGACGAGATGACAGCGTACGATATCGAAGAACTTGTGAGCCAGGCAGAGTCCGGTGGGGTCACTCTAGCAGATGTGTTCTCCTCCAAGCTGTCAGCCGATGACATGGAGAGGATGCAGCGGGACCTGACCATGAAGATGGCCGAGAACTACAGGGCGATCGAGGGATTCATGGCGGATGTGGAGGTGCCCAGCCTAGCAGACTTATCCAACCTCTCAGACACGGACCTCGACGAGATACAGGGCGAGATCATCGCGGCGCTGTCTGACGATGCCGTATGCGCACGCCCCTGAGACGTCTCAAAGCGTGGTCTCATTCCTTCTTTCTGAATATCCTGTTCTCTGCATCGAGCAGTTCGTAGTGGAGTCTTGGCGAGCCCACGAGGGACTCAGTCCTCCCGAGCATGAGGTATCCGTTAGGCCTCAAGGACCTGTGGAGGTTCATGACCACCTGGTCGTGCATCGGCCGGGAGAAGTATATCAACACGTTCCTGCAGACGACGACATCGAAGAACCGAGACCTAGGCTCATCCAAAAGGTTCTCGTTGACGAACCTGACTCTGCGCCTGAGCGTCTCACCGACCTCGTACGAACCCTCATTCTCGACGAAGTACTCCATGAGCATGTGCAAGGGGACGTTCTTCACCTGCTCCTTGGAGTACACGCCCTTCCTGGCGAAGGCGAGGGCGGTCTTGGACAGGTCCCCGCCAGTGACCGTCCCCATGATGTTCTCGTTGTTGCCAGCCCGCCTCAGTTCCTGATCGAGGCACATGGTGAGGGTGTACAGCTCCTGTCCGGTCGCGCATCCTGCGCTCCATATCCTCACGATCCCCCCGGACCCGACCTTCGACCTGACGACTGGCCGGATCACCTTCTCCGAGAGCGCCTCGAAGGCGCCCCCATCCCTGAAGAAGTCGGTGACGTTGATTGACAGGGCAGCAACGAACTGCGTCGTCTCTTCCTCGCTCGACAGCAGGAGCCTCGCATAGTCCGGAAGGTCCTTTGCTCCAGACCTGCCCAGACGCTTCCGCACGCTCCTGAGTACGAATGTGCTGGAATAACCGCTGATGTCCAGTCCCCTGGACTTCATCAGGTGCAGCCTGATGGATTCGAGCAGCTTCGCCTCTGACTGTTCCATCCGAGGAGTTCAATGCGCGTCTGGTTAGATAGTCCCTTGCATGGCCTTGCTGGGGTCATCGGAGCCATCATCAGACATGAGAGCGGGGACGGCATATTATTATATGGGCCAACCCGATTTTGACCTCTATGCGAGAGCGCACCCGCCCAGCAGAGCCTCCGGATGGGGCTTGCCCTCGCTTGTACATCGCACAGGTGATTGGTTGAGACTCTCTCTTACAACGAAACTTGTAGCCGTGATGTTGGTCCTGGTCTTGGTCCCTGTCATCGGGATCAGCTTGATTTCCCTCGAGGGACTCAACGACACCAAGGAGGACATCGAGGTTCTCTACTCCGAGAACCTGGTGGTCGTATCAGTGATCACATCAGGTTCGAGAACGCTCGCGAGTGCAGAAACGTCGTTCATACTGGCGTACATGCACTATGGCACGTCTGACGGCAACGATCACTACAACGATCTCATCACTGAGCGCCAGAGATTCTCCAGCTTCCTGACCGCCTTCAGTCAGTCCTATTCATACGAGGTTTTGCCCACGATGGCAGACATCATAACGAGCCAGGGCAGCACCCAACTCATTGAGGACCAGGCCGATGTCTATGACGCCATCACGGCCGATTGGACAGACTTCATCGCAGAAGTGGACGAGACGATGGCCCACCTCGACTCCGGGGACGCCGTCTCCGCGGAGAACGCCTTGCACAACGCGACCGACACCATGGACCAGGTCAACGTTGGCATGGACAGCCTCATAGAGATATGCGTGGAGGGTGCTGCGCTGATGGATGTCGTCGCTGCCGAGACCATCAAGAACAGCGTGTTCTGGACACTCGTCGGAGGCACATCCGTCGCCGTCGCGATATCCACGGGCGCACTCCTGGTTTCCATGCTGGTGACCCGTCCGATAGTACTCGTCTCAAGGGCCGCGAACAAGATCTCCGAGGGGGACTTCACGACCCGCCTCGAGATCAAAGCCAGCAAGGACGAGGTTGGGGACCTGGTCAGGGCCATGAACATGCTCATAGACAACACATCCCAGCCTCTCCAGAGGCTCACGGAGAGCGCTCGGGCCATCGCCGACGGAG
>JAABQR010000066.1 GCA_011391345.1 Methanobacteriota archaeon
ATCCCCTGGGCGCCGTATATGATGCCGCCCGTGGGGAAGTCCGGGCCCTTGATGACCTCGACGAGGTCCTTGAGCTCGACGTCCCTGCCCTGGACCTGCCGGTCTATCATGAGCGATATGGCGTCGACGACCTCGCCCAGGTTGTGCGGGGGCATGTTCGTGGCCATGCCGACCGCGATGCCTGACGAGCCGTTCACGAGCAGGTTCGGGAGCTTCGCGGGGAGCACGAGCGGCTCCTTCAGGGACCCGTCGAAGTTGTCCGCGAAGTCGACCGTCTCCTCGTCGACGTCCACGAGCATCTCCGAGGCTATGGACGAGAGCCTGCACTCGGTGTACCTCATGGCCGCCGCGCGGTCGCCGTCTACGCTGCCGAAGTTGCCCTGGCCGTCTACGAGCTTGTAGCGCATCGAGAAGTCCTGGGCCATGCGGACCATCGTGTCGTAGATCGCGGAGTCGCCGTGCGGGTGGTACTTGCCTAGGACCTCACCGACCACCCTCGCGGACTTCTTCTGGGCCTTGTTGTGGGCCAGGCCCATCTCGTTCATGGCGAAAAGGATGCGCCTGTGGACGGGCTTCAGCCCGTCGCTGACGTCCGGCAGGGCGCGGCCCACGATGACGCTCATGGCGTAGTCGATGTAGGACTTCTTCATCTCGATCTCGATCGGGCGCATCACGAGCTTCGCGGCGATCCTCTGCTCCGGTTTCTGTTCGTCTGCCATGGCCGATCACCTATACGTCCAGGACCTCCACTTCTTTCGCGTGGTCCTGGATGAATCTCCTCCTCGGCTCGACGGCGTCGCCCATGAGGATGTCGAACAGGATGTCCGCCTCGACCGCGTCCTCGATCGTGACCTTCTTCATGATGCGCGTGGCCATGCTCATGGTCGTCTCCCTGAGCTGGTCCGCGTTCATCTCGCCCAGGCCCTTGTACCTCTGGACCTCGGCGCCCTGGCCCACCGACTGCATCGTCTCCGAGAGCTCCTTGTCGGAGAACACGTACGTCTCCGACTTGCCCTTCTTGACCCTGTAGAGCGGTGGCTGGGCGATGTACACGTAGCCCGCCCTGATGAGCTGCTCCATGTGCCTGAAGAAGAACGTCAGCAGGAGCGTCCGTATGTGCGCCCCGTCGACGTCGGCATCCGTCATTATGCATATCCTGTGGTACCTGGCCTTCGATATGTCGAACTCGGCGTCGATCCCGGTCCCGAGCGCCGTGACGATGGTCCTGATCTCGGCGTTCTTGAGCATCTTGTCCAGGCGGGCCTTCTCGACGTTGAGTATCTTGCCCCTGAGCGGGAGTATGGCCTGGAACGTGCGGTCCCTGGCCTGCTTCGCGCTGCCACCTGCGGAGTCACCCTCGACCAGGAAGACCTCGCACTTGGACGGGTCCTTCTCCGAGCAGTCGGCCAGCTTCCCCGGGAGGTTCCCGATGTCCAGCAGGCCCTTGCGCCTCGTGAGCTCCCTGGCCTTCCTCGCGGCCTCCCGGGCCTGCGACGCCAGCACGGCCTTGCTGATGCACGCCTGGGCGACCTTCGGGTTCTCCTCGAGGAACTCGAACAGCTTCTCGCTGACGGCGCTCTCGACTATGCCCCTGATCTCGCTGTTGCCGAGCTTGGTCTTCGTCTGGCCCTCGAACTGGGGCTCCGGGAGCCTGACGCTTATGACCGCGGTCAGGCCCTCCCTGGCGTCCTCGCCCGCGAGCGCGTCGCTGTTGGGCTTCAGGAAGCCGTACTTCTTCGCGTAGTCGTTGATGGTCCTCGTCAGGGCGGACCTGAAGCCGACCATGTGCGTGCCGCCCTCGATCGTGTTGATGTTGTTGGCGAACGTGTGGATGTTCTCGGAGTAGCTGTCCGTATACTGCATGGCCAGCTCGACCGTCACGGCGTCCCTCTCGACGATGAGATAAATGGGCTTCTCGTGGAGGCAGGCCTTGCTCCTGTTGATGTACTGAACGAACTCGACGATGCCACCGTCGAACTTGTAGGTGTTTGTCTGGGCCGTCTTCGGCTCCGATATCGAGAGCTTCAGGCCCTTGTTCAGGAACGCGATCTCCCTGAACCTGTTCGAGAGCGTCTCGTAGCTGAAGGCGACGGTCTCGAATATCTGCGCGTCCGGCTTGAAAGAGATGATGGTGCCGGTGGTCTGCGAGTCCCCGATGACCTGGACCGCGCCCCCGGGCACTCCCCTCTGATACCGCTGGAAGTGCACCTTGCCCTTCCTTTTGACCTTGACCTCCAGCCACTCGGACAGGGCGTTCACGACGCTCAGGCCGACGCCGTGCAGCCCACCGGAGACCTTGTACGTCTTCCGGTCGAACTTGCCGCCTGAGTGGAGCTTCGTGAGCACGAGGTCGAGCGTGTCCTCCTTGTACTTCTTGTGGGCGCCGACCGGGATGCCCCTCCCGTCGTCCTCGACGGTGATGCTCCCGTCGTCACCCATGAGGACGTTGATCGTCGTGCAGAAACCGCCCATAGCCTCGTCGATGCTGTTGTCGACCACCTCGTAGACGAGGTGGTGCAGGCCCCGCGCGTCGGTGGACCCGATGTACATGCCGGGCCGCTTCCGAACCGCGCTCAGGCCCTCCAGGACCTGGATGTTCTCCGCGGTGTAGTCCGAGGTGGCCTTCGCGCGCCGCGGCCGGCGCTCAGGTTGTGCGGTCATGCGGCACCCCCGCCGGTGACGCCGCGGTTGATGATGGCGTAGATCCGATCGAGCTCCTCGTCCGAGTAGAAGTCGAT
>JAABQR010000067.1 GCA_011391345.1 Methanobacteriota archaeon
GCCGGCGAACAGACCCGCGAGCATGGAGAGCACGTATGATGCTATGAACAACGGGTAAGAGAGCGGCATGTCCACCTGGAGGGTCAAATCATGGCCTGCGTAGAAAAACCTTTCCCGGGGTCAGGCCTTCTTGCTCCAGAACTTGAAGCCAGTGTCCTTGGCCAGGATATCCGCCGCGAGGTCGTACGCCTTCAGGAGCTTCGTGGTGCACGTGTCCACGGAATAGTCCCTGGCCGACGCCACCGCGTTCATCTTCATCGAGCTGGCCCTCGCGAGGCACCTCCTGATGCCCTCGGCGCACGAGTCCTCCTCGAACAGGCAGCCGTTCTTGCCCTCGTCGATGAACTCAGGTATTGCCCTGCACCTGATGCCCGCGACCGGGGTGCCAGATGCCAGCGCCTCGAGGACGACGAGCCCCTGGGTCTCGAATGTGGACGCGAGCGCGAGCATGTCACACGTGGCGTATGCCTTGGGCAGGTCCTCGTCCGACAGGAACCCGGCAAAGACGACCCTGTCCGATACCCCCAGGCTCTGCGCCATGGACCTGTAATGATCGTACGCGGGTCCCTGGCCAGCCACGAGCAGCCTCACGTCCGGCTCTTCCTGTCTGAGGCGGACCATGGCCTTGAGCACGATGTCCAGCCTCTTCTCCATGGAGAGTCTCCCCACATGCAGCACGACCCTGTGCCCGTCCAGGCCGAACCGCTCGAGGAAGCTCCTGTCGTAGCTCTTGGGCGAGAACCTCGCCAGGTCCACACCCGTGGGCACGACCTCGCACGCGTTCATCTTCACGCCGTTGGCCAGCAGCTCCTCCTTGATCGGGGCCGAGGGCGCTATGACGACCTCGGACCTGCGCATCATGTTCCTCAGGTATATCCAGACGGATGGGACCAGGAGGTCGTCTCGCATCGGCAGGAAGGAGTAGTACTTCACCGCCTCGTTCGCCATCGTGTGGAATGTGATGAGGTGTGGTATCTCCAAAGCCCTCGCGGCCGTGAGACTGAGTATGGCCATTGATGCGACCCCGTGACAGTGGAGCACATCGACCTTCTCCTTCCTGATGCACTCCATCATCGTGGGCGCGGCGTAGATGATTCGGTATCCCTTGTACGACCTGAACTCGATGGACGGGAAGTAGTGGACGGTCCTCGGGTACACAGGCCTCTTGGGTGTGTCGGGGGCGAACACGACGACTTCGTGCCCCTTGGCCTCCAGCCCCTTGATCTGCGTCTCCATGGACACGACGGCGCCGTCCACCGTGGGGTAGAAGGAGTCTGCGAACATGGCGACTTTCAGAGTCTCACCTTCTTGGCCTGCCTGCGACGATCCTCTCGAGCTTGAACAGTACCTCTTGCGGCGACCGGCCCAGGAGCCGTATCATGGGCTCCTTCCCCATCCCGCCTCTGTCGAATATAATGTCTGGGATGCTCCCGCGCCTGTCGATCGCGTCGAGGACGCCCCAGGTCATGGACGATACCCCCTTCGGTTCCTTGGCCCTGTCGAAGGACGCTATGGACAGCTTCGCCTTCCTGCACATCGCCAGGTTGTCTTCGGAGTACTTGATGTTGAGGGCGCATCTGGCGTCCGGGTCCTTGGACGTCATGGCCAGGACGATCCTCGCCACGTGCTTGGACGCCCCGAACCTCGCGCAGCCTATCCTCTTCGCCCTCGTCCCGCACCTGACGATCCTGCCATCGAACGCTGCGACCTCGTCCGGCTCCAGCGCCCCTAGGACCGCATAGCCCATGTTGGTCCCGACCTCGGGCAGGAGAGTCGCGTCCAGCATGTGTTCGAGCTGTGCCGCGGCGTCTTCCAGCTCCTGGAGCATGGTCGCCTTCTGCGCCTCGGTCCTCAGGATCGCGAGCGGGTTCGCGCAAGGCACCCCTTGTCCGACCTTCTCCCGAGCCAGCACGGCTTTGAATATCATCGATTTCGAAGTCCTGACCGCGTCCTCGAGGTCGAGCCCGAGGGCGAGGTTTCCTGCGATGAGAGATGCCATGGCGCACCCGGTCCCGTGCACCTCGACATCGAGCCTTGGAGAGGTCACCTTCACGACCTTGCCGTCCCAGCAGAGGTAGTCCGCGGCATCGGCGCCCTTCAGGTGCCCTCCCTTGACGAGCACGGCATCCGGCCCGAGCCCCATGATCTCCCGCGCGGCCTTTCTGGCGCTCCTTTCATCCCTGACCTTGACCCCGGAGAGCCTCTCCGCCTCCGGGATGTTGGGCGTGACGAGCGTGGCCATGGGCAGCAGCCTCGAGATGAGCGTCTCGACGAACCCTTCGATGTGGAGCTCGCTCCCGGTCGTGGCTGCCATGACTGGGTCAACGACTATGGGTGCTCTGATGCCTTTGAGGTTCGTGCTCACGGCCTTCACTATGTCTGCGCTGTAGAGCATGCCGGTCTTGATCGCATCGAGTTTGACGTCCTGGAGGACGGACACTAGTTGGCTCGAAACCTCCTCCGGAGGGATGGGGAATATCGATGAGACTCCCTTCGTGTTCTGCGACGTCACGCAGGTGACGACTGAGCAGCCGTGGACGCCGAGCGCCTCGAATGCCTTCAGGTCGGCCTGGAGCCCTGCACCGCCCACAGAGTCTGAACCAGCGATTGTAAGCGCGTTGGCCATCGTCGGCTCCATGGATTACTGCCGATAAATCACTGG
>JAABQR010000079.1 GCA_011391345.1 Methanobacteriota archaeon
CAAGGTCATATGGGACGCCTTCCTGTACATCGTCGCCGGTCTGATAGGGGCCCTTGCGGCGGTCGGGGTATTCCTCGTCGCCATAATGAAGTCCTGAACACACACGCGGGACGCAAACCTTTTTCTACAAACCGTTCTTCTACCTTTTCACATGAGCGTCCAGATTGTTTTGGGCAGCAAGAGCGACATGAAGGTGGCCGAGAAGGCGGTCGCCGTGCTGAAGGAACTAGGGATTCCATACAAGCTCAGCGTCGCCAGCGCCCACAGGACGCCTGAGCTGGTGGAGAAACTGGTGAGCGAGGCCGATGCCGAGATCTTCATCGCCATCGCTGGCCTCTCCGCCGCACTCCCGGGCGTCATCGCCTCCCGGACCATCAAACCCGTGATAGGCGTGCCAGTCAGCGGCACACTGAACCTCGACGCCATCCTCT
Source organism: Methanobacteriota archaeon (assembly GCA_011391345.1). GTDB lineage: Archaea > Thermoplasmatota > Thermoplasmata > UBA10834 > UBA10834 > UBA9653. The sequence continues at coordinate 432 of JAABQR010000079.1, forward strand.
CAGTCGTCCAGATGCCACCCGGCATACCCGTGGCGGGCGTCGGCTTGGACCGGGGAGAGAACGCCGCGATATTGGCCGCTCAGATGCTCGCGCTCAAGGACCCCAAGGTCGGGGATGCCCTCAGGGCGTATCGCCAGAGACTCAGGGACAAGGTCGTGCAGGACTCGAAGGAAGTTGAGATGTAGATGTTCGACGCGCAGAAGTTCATCGACCAGCAGGTCAAGAAGATCGGCGAGGACGTCAAGGGGAGGGCGATAATCGCCGCCTCTGGAGGCGTCGACAGCACCGTGTGCGCCGCGCTAGTCAGCAGGGCCATGGGCGACAGGCTCCTTGCGATATATGTCGACACGGGCTTCATGAGGAAGGGGGAGACCGCGAACGTTGATAAGATGCTCTCCCGCCTGGGCGTGAACCACAGGGTCGTGGACGCGAGCGACGAGTACTTCGACGCGCTGAAGGGCGTCACGGACCCCGAGAGGAAGAGGAAGATCATAGGCGAGAAGTTCATACGCGTGTTCGAGCGCGAGGCGAAGAAGTTCGACGCGTCGTATCTGGTCCAGGGAACGATAGCCCCGGACTGGATCGAGAGCGGCGGAGGCCTCAGGGACACCATCAAGTCGCACCACAACGTCGGCGGCCTGCCGGCCGACATGAACCTGAAGCTCGTGGAACCGCTCAGGGACCTCTACAAGGACGAGGTGCGCAAGGTCGCGCGCGCGCTCAAGATGGAGGTCGCTGAGAAGCAGCCATTCCCCGGGCCCGCGCTCGCGATAAGGGTCATGGGCGAGCCGACCAGGGAATCCGTTGCCATCGTGCGCGAGGCTTGCGCCATCGCCGAGGAGGAGATCGAGAAGGCAGCTGCAGCTGGCAAGATGAAGCTCCCGTGGCAGTACTTCGCGGTGCTCCTGCCCGTCAGGAGCGTGGGCGTCCAAGGGGATATCAGGGCCTACGGATACACGATCGCGGTCAGGGCCGTCGATTCGGTCGACGCGATGTCCGCGGTCTACGCCAAGATACCCCACGAAGTGCTTGAGAGCATATCCACGAGGATCACGAACACGATGAAGGAGAAGGTCAACAGGGTCGTGTACGACATCACGGACAAGCCACCGGCCACGATCGAGTGGGAATGAGACATCTGGAGAAGGACCTTCACCGCCGCGTTCTGGGCATTTAACCTCGTTTATATAGTCACATCGACACGGCAGGTGTGCCTGGCCTACCCTGGATTCGACATTCTTCCGACAGCGTTCTCTGAAGTCCTAGCAGAGGCTAAATATCGACCCGGTGTTCCCTGGAGCATGCGCATATTGGTCATCGACAACGGCGGTCAATGGACTCACAGGGAGTGGAGGGTCCTCAGGGACCTCGGCGTCGAGTCGGAGATAATCCCCAACACCACGCCCCTCGAGAACATCAAGGCGGATGGGCTGGTGCTGTCGGGTGGCTCGCCCAGGGTAGGACTCAATGCTGATGCCATGGGCAAGTGCGGCGAGTACATCGACAGGTCCGGTGTGCCGGTCATGGGCATATGCGCTGGCCATCAGTTCATGGCGGCTCACCTGGGCGGCAAGGCCGGGCCATCGAAGATCCCGGAGTTCGGCAAGACCCTCGTGAGCATAGACGACGAGGATGACCTGTTCAAGGGACTCCCCCCGACTATCGTGGCGTGGGAGTCGCACAACGACGAGGTCCTCGAGATGCCTCCGGACTTCGTGTCGCTGGCCCACTCTGACAACTGCACAGTCCAGGCCATGAGGCACAAGACGAAGCCGCTCTTCGGGGTCCAGTTCCATCCCGAGGTAGAGCACACCGACAACGGCTACGAGATATTCCAGGCGTTCGTGGACGTGTGCCAGGCGCAGAAGAAGGACTGAGCGATGGACCCCGAGTCTGTCTCGATAGTGCAGGAGGCGCTCCGCACGAGGCTGCGCGACGAGACCGTCGAGCGTTCGATCGGCAGGACCGTCAGGAGACGTGGTCTGGATTTCTCGAGGTACATCCAGGTCATGAGCGATCTCAGGGAACTCGCAAAGGAACGCAAGTTCACGCCCAGCGAGGCCGCCGAGGCCCTAGCCAAGGAGAAGGGTCAGGGCGACTAGGGTGACGATTGCCAGCACTATCCCGATGATGAGCATGGCCAGGGCTATGTTCTTGTCAGACCCGAACGCTATCGGCACTGGTCCGACCAGGACCACGCCGCCGTATTTCATCTCGCTCGTTCCGTCCTTTTGGTTCGCCAGTCCACCCGGAGCGCCGAAGCTTCCGTGTGAAAGCTCTATCTGTCCGATCGTCAGGAGCATGAACCCTGCGATGAAGCTCAGGATAATCAGGAGTGTGCCGAGGATGAACAACCCACTGGCACCGCTGAACACTGGGAATATCAGAAACAGCGAAACCTCCGCCTCCCCAGTGAGCACTGCGACGGCGATGCATACCACCCCGGCGACGAACAATCCCGTCGGAACCATCGTTCTATACTGCAGACAGACCCTCTCCGAGGAGGCCAAGTAGAGGCGATCCTCGACATGTAACTGCCCGAGGAGCGTAACTATCTTTCTAGGGGGCCAGACATTCAGAAGTCTTTTATCGGGTCTGAGCATTCAAGGTGCCGGGGAGCGGTTGAACACTCTCAAGGACCATCTTACGGAGATTCTGCGTTCGCGGGATTTCGAGGTTGCCGAGAAGGACGGCTACCTGTATGGCTCCAGGGAGGACGTCTCAGTCGTGGTACTTGCTGCGAGCGACATGCTCGCGGACGATGTGGAGGATTTTGTAAGGAACGTCGCGGACTTCCACGGACGCAAGGTGGTCGCGTCCATCGGCAAGGTCGACGAGAGCATCCAGGCGCTCCTGCAGAAGCGCGGCATCTATTACTGGGACCGAGAGGACGTGGAACACGAGATCGGCAGCCTGCAACTCCGGTCGATGGGCGACGAGGCAGTGAAAAGCCTCCTGGACGAGGTCATATCAGACGAGATGCCACAGAGGCTCGCCGAGCCCCCGGAACAGTCAATCCCCATCATAGTGGAGAGCACCGTCGAGCGGGCTGAGAGGATTGTGAAGCCGAACTTCTCCCTCGAGGACGTGAAGTACCTCGCGAGGCACGAGGTCCAGGGCTACAGGTACGATTTGGAGTTGGTTCCGCACTATCTGTTCCATTATGTGCTGAACATCGAGGACGGCAAGCAGAGGGCAGGCATCGTCGCCGTGAACGCTCTCACAAGCCAGATAGAGACCTGGCGCTGGGGTTTCGAGCTGGTCGACTCGATCGATGCGCAACATACGAAGCGTGAGCCGAAGATCGACGAGGAGAAGGCGAGCGAGCTGGCCCATGAAACCATCGTGAAGGAGTACGGATCGTTCACCGAACAGGTCAAGGACTTCGGTCATTCGGAGATCATAGAGCGGAAGAAACCCCAGAATGATCCGATGGTCATCGAGCCGAAGGGCCTGGTGTACCTGCCGGTCTGGTGCGTCGAAGGCAAGGGCGGCGCGATGATCGTCAACTCGTCGAGCGGGAAGATCATCAGCGAGCAACTGCACGGCCCAGAGGCTAGGCGAGGCTGAGTTTCTTCAGCCGCTCCATTATGCCTAGCCAGTGAGAGCCTCTCCAATATACCTTGCCGCAGCCAGCGCACTTCCAGAACTTGTCGTTGCCCGCGAACGCCCCCTCGGGGACGGCTCCCCTCGCTTGCTCCTTCGGCAACTCTGTCAGCTCGCCGTTGCAGGCCGTGCATCGGATGGTCGTTTCGTCGAACATCAGGCCGAATTTCGTCTTGACGGCTGCGAGCTGTGCGTCCAATTCATCATCCTCGACCAGGAACGCTCCTGGCTCCTTCGCCAACTCCTTGTCCCTTGTCAGGACGAACCGCCCTTCCGCCCTGGCAGCGGCCGATATCGCCTTGTCGTCCATCCTCTTGTCATAGATGGTATCGTAGCCCATCATCCTGAGCCACTTGGCGAGCGAGCCGAGCATGTGATCGGCGATGAACGTCGATCGATCCTGCGGGCTGGTCACTTGACCACCTCGTACCTGACGAGGACGCCGCTCCCTAACACCACAGCGTCCTTGAGTTTCAGCGGGACGATGCCGTTCTCGTCCTTTGCGCCCTGACCGCCAGCTGGTGTGGGTGCGGTGTCTCCGCCGATCACCATGCTGCCGATGAATATGCATACCTCGTCCGCTAGGCGCGCCTTCAGGAATGACCAGATCACCTTCGAGCCGCCCTCGACCAGCATCTTCTTGATGCCCTTCTTCTCCAGGATCGGCAGCAGCTTCTCGAGGTCGATCTCGTCCTTGCCACACCTGACGACCTCAGCGTTCGGGAAGGTCTTGCGGCAGCGTTCGTTGGTCACTATGATGGTCATCGCAGCCCCGTTCAGGACCAGTGCCTCCGAAGGGGTCCGTCCATCGGAGTCCAGGACAATCCTGGCAGGTTGTCTCGGGCGCTTGACGTACTTCTCGTTGACAGTGAGTTTCGGATCGTCCGATATGACGGTCTCGACACCGACGAGCACTGCTTGCACTGAGTTCCTCAGCTTGTGGACTCGCTTCTTGTCGTCTTCGTTCGAGATCTTCGTCTGTCTCCTCGACTTGAGGGCGATCTTGCCGTCTGCGGACATCGCGCAGTTGATTATGATCTTCAAGTGCAACCGATTCGAGAACTGCCCGGCTGTGTAATAACCCTTCGCACGCGATTGCCAGAATAGGCAAGAGAAATGGGCAGTCAGACGGTATGGGCGGGCCAACGGCACTGGACCGATCCGTCAGTGGACGAACGATATGTATGTTCATTCTCCTTGCCGCTCCGATTGTCTTCCGAACGGGGCGGCATGAGATACCACAGAGATTACCAAAGTTTATGAGTGGTCCACCATATTCCCAGAACGATGGACGGAAACGACATCCGCATATTCGAACTGAAGAAGAAGGACCTTCGAGGGGCCACCATCATCGATGGATTCCCTAGCGTAGGCCTGGTCAGCTCGATATCGGCGAACTATCTCATCAAAGTCCTGAAGATGGAACACATAGGCATCATGGACTCACCGCAGTTCCCGACCGTCTCACTTATCCGGGATGCGACCCCGTTGAGCCCCGTGAGGATATACGCTAGCGACAAGGGCCCACGCGGGGACCAGCTGGTTGCGTTCATATCCGAGTTCCAGGCTCCCGCGAACCTCATCCGCCCCATATCAAGGGTCCTAGTGGACTGGGCGGTCGAGCAGAGGTGCAGGATGATCGTGTCCCCCGAAGGCCTCGTCTTGGACCCCGAGATCAGGGACAGCGCTGACATATCCGATGTCGTCTTCGGCATCGCGAGCACCCCAAGGGCCAGGGAACTTCTCAAGGAGCACGGGATACGACAGTTCGAGGAGGGCGTGATATCCGGAGTGGCCGGGGTCCTGCTGAACGAGGGCAGGAAGCGCGACTTCGATGTCGTCACACTCCTGGCCGAGGCGCACCCGGACTTCCCGGATGCGAAGGCCGCCGCGTTGGTGCTTGAGGCGATCGACAAACTCCTCCTGGGCATCGATTTCGACGCGAAGCCCCTGTTCGAGGAGGCCAAACGTATCGAAGAACACATCAGGGAGATTCAGAAGCAGGCGGTCGTGAAGAAAGGGGATAAGACCGCACCCAGGCCAGAGATGTACGGCTAGATGGAGCGTATCTCGACCGCGCCGTCTCTCCGGCTAGTCTTGAATCTCTCACCGAGGAACCTCTCAACGACCCAGATGTTCGTCTCGGCGTGCCCTGTCAGTTCTTCCCCGATGACGACTGACTCTCCCCTGGCGAGCGCCATGTACGGCACGAGTTGGTCGAGCATGTGACCGTCCGCGGTCGCGCCCGAGCGCATGGTCTCGACGAGGTCGGCGGCGCAGGTCTCCCCGAGGGTCTCCGCCCTCACACCTCTCTCGCCCAGGGCCGATTCTCCCAGGACCGTGTTCTCGTACTCGGACGCCAACACCGTACCGGCTCCGGTGCTTCTCCCCGAGCGTAGATCGGCATCGACCTTCACGTTCGTGTGGTCGACGAGGCGTTTCAGGGCGGCATGCTTCATCCTTGAGACGACATGGTCAGGCAGGTTCTGCGCATATGCCACACCCGATAACCTGACGAAACCACCTCTTTGACCGAGGTCGATGCCCCTGAGCGTGGGACACGGGTCTATGTGTGCCACAATCTCCCCCCCTCCTTCAGGGTAGAACCCTCTCTGAACGATGTCTATGTCGCAGGACACTCCCATGCGCCTGACGATTGGAAGGTGCACCAGTCTCATGAAATCGATTGGCGGTGACCATTTCGTGTCGGTGCCGCCTTTGAGCGTCAACCGGACAGGGGCCTTCGACGTCGTCGCGGGCAGGATACATGCCTGGAGGACGAGAGACGTGCTGCCAGCTGTGCCGATGTCGAACTCAAAATCCCCTCCGGTGAGTGCTCCTGGTCTGAATGCAATCTCTTTCGAGCCGACGTGTAGCCCGTCGACCCTGGCATCACAAAGCTCTGCAACAGCCTCGATGGCCGAGACATGTTGGGCGGCCAGGCCAGGGTTCGGCCTGCCCGCCCTTATGTCATTAACCTGTATGGGTTCTCGGAGCACGGCAGAGAGCGAAACAGCGGTCCTGAGGACCTGCCCCCCGCCCTCTCCATGCGAGCCATCTATCTCTATCATTTCGGCACGTTCCGTCTCGCGGCGAGCTTCTTGCCTATCACGCTCACGAGGAAGAACCGGACCATCATGATGACCGCGAGGAGTATCAGTGCGGCGGCGAGGTAGAGGAGCCAGACTGGGGCCCTTTCGTCCCCGCTCGCGAGTATGATCCCCAGTCCGAGGGCTTCAGCGATGAACGCACCGAATCCGAGCGCGAAGGAGTATAGCCCCATCGTGGCCCCGTAGCATTCCTCGTCGGATGAGTCTGCCATCATCGCGAGTGCGGCCGGCACGAACGCACCGGCGCCGAGGCCAAGTATGCCGAGAGGTATCATGCCAAGGAGTTTGAACTCGACGCCATCGTCTGTCATCACGAAGGCGTAGTCTGAGAAGAACAGCACCATGAGCACAATGCCGAATATGCTGAAGACGCCGTAGGCCATGACGGGGATCCTGCCGACGATGTCCGAGACCTTCCCCCAGAACGGTTGCAGGAGGCCAAGTGCGACGCCAGCGGCGCCGAACATGATGCCTATCGTGGTGCCGGACATGTCCTCGCTCAGCATGATTCTCGGCAGATATGTGATCGCGAGCCCGAGCAGGGTCGCTATAATCAGCCAGATAGGGAACATCAGCCGGATCTCCTTGATTTTGAAGACCCTTTTCAGGGCCTGGAACCCCTCCATGTTCGATGCCTTCACGACAGGCTTCTCCTTTCTGACAAGAAGCTGCAACATGACCGCCGAGGACCCGAGCAGGATCGCGACCATGACGAATCCGGCGATTGGGCCAGTGAAGTCGATCATGAATCCGCCGACGACTGCACCGATGATGTACCCCAGGAACGTGGAGTAGTCGAACCACCCCATCTGCCTGCCCCGATCGCACTTGTCCGCATGGTCCGCGATCATGGCGATTGCAGGAGCCACGGTCGCCGCGGCGCCTATGCCATGTATCCCATGCATGGCCGCGAGGTACCACACGTTGTTCGAGAGGGTGTAAAGTGTGACTATCACGGCCGCAACGCTCGTCCCTGCGACTATGACGACCTTCCTCCCAATCCGGTCGCTCAGGAGGCCGAAGTAGTTGGCGGTCAGCATCTCCGCGAGAGGGTAGGGGACGGCTATGATGGCGACGTTCAGGAGCGCCTCGTAGTTGGTGTCGTACGGGACATAGCTCGCTATCAGAAGGAGCAAGGCGCCGAACGCGGTTCTGAGAAGGAAAGTCGAAAGGTAAAGGACTCGCAAGTGCCACGGTGTGCGGACGCCTCGCGACTTGAATGCGCTGAACATCAGAGGTTCCTTCAGCTCATGTCATTACTTAACATTTATGGGGGCTGGTATCGCAACCCGGACGAATACCCATGGGTGTCCATCAGAATGGTTTAAGTACCTCACAACTATAGCCCGGCCCAGGTGTCCCATTGGCAGTCGAGATATTGGGCGTCGGGATCCTCATAGCGGCCCTATTGCTGATTCTCATTAGCTGCGAAGTGTTCGTGAACGGCATCGAGTGGCTCGGCTGCAGACTCGGCCTCGCGGAGACCGCCACGGGCAGTATACTCGCAGCGGTCGGTACCGCCATGCCCGAGACGATCATCCCGCTGATCGCCATCTTCCTCGGCAGCGCTGAGGAGGGCGAGAAGATCGGGGAGGGCGCCATACTAGGCGCCCCCTTCATGCTTGGAACGCTCGCGATGTTCGTCGGGGGCGTCGCGATATGGTACGGCTGCCGGAAGGGGAAGCGGAAGGAGTGCCTGGTCCTGAAGGCCGGCCACGCCGAGCGCGACCTGAAGTTCTTCATGAGCATGTACATGGTTGCGCTGGTCTGCGGGCTCATGAGCTTTCAGGATGTCTTCGACCACTCGTTGTTCAACCTCGGCGCCGCGCTCCTTCTGATGTCGTTGTATGTGATTTACATCAGGCAACTCCTCAAGGACGAATCCGACATGAGTGAGGACGCCTGTCCTGCGCTGTACCTCGGAAGGGCGATGGGAATAGCCCCCGCCAAGGACACGTTCGGCATGGCCATGATCCTTCTCCAGGTGTTCGGTGCGCTCATTGGCATCATAGTCGGCGCGCGGTTCTTCGTCGAAGAGGTGGAGATGGTGTCTGCGGCAGTCGGGATGGCCCCGATGATACTCGCTTTCCTGATCGCCCCGATAGCAACCGAGCTCCCAGAGAAGTTCAACAGCGTCATCTGGTACCTCAGGGGCAAGGACACCCTGGCATTGGGCAACATAACCGGCGCGATGGTGTTCCAGAGCAGCTTCCCTGTCAGCATCGGGCTCCTGTTCACCGAGTGGGCGTTGGACCCGATCAACATCGCGAGCATGGTCATAGTGCTCGTGGCCGCATTCTGGATATACTACTCGGTGAAGGTGAAGAAGCGCGTGGAGTACAAGACGCTCTTGGCATCCGGCTCGCTTTACGTCCTTTACATAATCATGCTCATCATGTTCCCTGTGGCGGCCGACTAGTAGCATAGCTACTAGACGTTTGGATGACTGGCTCGCACGCGCTCCGGACAAGTTATAAGTACGGACGAGGGCAATGTCCGCTTAGATGGGATGCAGACCGATTCTTCGTGAATTAGTTGGCATCACGTGAGCGTAAGCCACGACAAGGACGTGCAGGCCAGATGGACACCGAGGCACAGCTGCTCTTCCAGATGGGCGCTATCATGCTCCTCGCTTTCATAGCTGCGACTCTGGCGAGGAAGATGAACCAGTCGGTCATGATAGGCTACATCGCCATTGGCATATTCATCGGCCCGAAGATCAGCGTCGAGGTCCTGGGCTATGAGTATCATGGACTGATAACAGACACCAGCCTGATCAGCATGCTCTCCTTCGTGGGTTTGGTCATGCTCATGTTCTTCGTGGGCCTCGAGTTCTCGTTCTCGAAGCTCAAGAAGACCCGGACCCCTGCGATAATCCTCGCGGTCATTGACACGAGCGTGGGTCTGTTCGTCGGGTTCATGTTCGCTTCGTTCCTCGGATGGCCTCTGATAGACTCGATATTCCTTGCGGGCGTGATCGCGATGAGCAGCACGAGCATCGCGATGAAAGTGCTGTTCGACCTCAAGCGCATGTCCAGCCCAGAGGTCGAGTTCCTCATCGGGCTCGTGGTGGTCGAGACCTTCATAGCCATGCTCATACTCACGGTCGCCAGCGGCATGGTGGTCAGGCCAGAGGCGGACCCGTCCGAGTACGGCCAGCTGTTGTTGGGGATGGGCGCATTCTACGCGTTCTTCGTGTGGGTCGCGATGTGGGCGGTCCCCAGGGTCGTATCGTTCTTCAACAGTATCGAGAACGATGAGATGTTCATACTCTTCGCGCTCGGAATAGTGTTCCTGACAGCCGGTTTCGCCGCCGTCATGAACGTCCCGCCGATCATAGGCGCGTTCTTCATCGGCATGATACTGGCTGAGACGAACGTCTCCGTCAGGATCCGATCGAAACTGGAGTCGTTCAAGGACGCGTTCGTAGCCATCTTCTTCACATCGTTCGGTATGATGATCGACCCCGCGATGTTCCCAGACGTGATATGGATGGTCGCCCTC
>JAABQR010000069.1 GCA_011391345.1 Methanobacteriota archaeon
GATGGACAGACCATGTCTCAGTTCTGCTTGTCGTACAGCGCAATCCCGGAGATGAGGCCCAGGCTAATCCCCCAGTGGGTGATCGATCCTGACAATCCCATCGCAAGGGACAGGATGGCGCCCCTCTCGAACCCATCTGGTTCGACGATTAGCACCGCGATGCACAACGCCATCCCGGCGAACGGCGCGACCCAGTACTGCGGCCTCGATGCAAAGTACTTCCAGAACCTGAGGAACGCGTCGCCCGACGCGGGTGAGACGGTCGTCGACCATCTCCATGCGGCGGCCCATATGGCCGCGCAAATCCCGGACAACACGACCGAGAACCAGGGCACGGCGTAGCCTATAGATTGGTCAAGGAGCGTCACCGTCTCCAACTCGTATTCAAGGTCGAACCAAGAGTAGTCCGTGGAAAACAACACGAAGAATTGGAACACGAATGTCCCGTCATAGGGCGCACGGAAGGTACCTTCTACAGAGGTGGCTGTGATGTTCAGCAGGAACGGCCCCTCGTAGTAGTCTGAGTCAAGCGGCACGGCAAAATCAGCAAGGTCCCTCACCACGAAGATGAAATCACGGTTGGCATCCAGATCGTACACCACCGACTCATCCTGGCTCATGTCGATTCGAGCCAGAGCCGTGTAGTACCCCCATGTAGATTCGCCGAGTCTCCCTCCAAGAGTCTCTCCGAACCCAGAGAACCCAGCCACCGGCGCGACCGCGAAGGCACATATCACAAAGACGGACAACAAGACCGCCCACTTGAGCCTCTGGTTCACGCCCCCTCATTCCTCCTAATGACGGTGAACGACACTAACCACTTAAGAATGCTCTCATCCATCGATGCTCGCCTCAATGCTTCAATGAAAGAAGCTCATCTGCGCCTGGGGCGGCAGCTGCGTCCTTCACCTGGCACTGTACGACCTGAATCTTGTCCGACGCGCCACCTGGCATTACCGAAATGAGTCATCGTACTGAAGGCATGCGAACATGGCTATGCCTGACACGCCGCATCGCAACATCAGCATCTCGAACGGGCGGAGGGCGATCTTGGGCTCAGTTGTAGTCCTCGAGGAATGCCCACCAGCCCGTTTCGCCCGCGAAAGCGACCTCAGCGTAGGCATCGGCGTAGTAGTTCCAGTCCCCGCCGTAACCCCACCATAGGGTGAGGCCTCTGCTCTCCTCCGCCGCGCGCCCGCCCCAGAAAGCGATGGTCGCCCCATCCAGAGAAGACACCATCTCCTCCGTGAATGTCCTGAGGCCAACGTCAGTTATCGCGGCGTCGGCAAGAAGCACGTCCCCTAGGTCAGCCATGTCCACGTGATAGTGCGTGGCCCATGCATAGTAAGCATCTCCCAGTGCCTGCTTGTAATTCGTGGCATACATCGGCAGACAGGTGTGCATCGCACTGACCCAACCTCGGAAGGTGTCAGCCGAGCTACCGATTGCAGTCACGTTCACCGCCGACAGAGCGACCGTGGACGCCCATGTCTGCGGCTCGTAGAACGCCTGGAACCCGGAGACCATGTCCGTCGCGAACTCTGACGGTGACCTCGAAGGGTCGAGGGCTGTGGGCATCAGCATGAGATCATATGGGAAGCCGGTTGTCGGCACAGATTCCTCGGAACCGACCATGATGCCAACTAACGACGTCAGCGACACCTGATACGCGACCTCGACGGCCGCCATGTTGCAGGCATCGAAAGCCAGCAGATCGATATAGACACCCGCACCCTCAATCGCCGCCTGGAACGCGGGCATCGTTATCCTGCTCCCCGAGGTGACGTCATCGCTTATGTACCTCCATGCGTACCCGTGGTCCCACGCAACAACGGCCAGCTTATCAGAGGGATACTGGAGGGCAACGTCCTCAAGGAACCACTCGAAGGTCTCGCCACTGCCGAAGTCCATTTCCATGTAACTCGCGGCTACCTCCCAGCTGCTTCCCGAAATCTCGACGACCTCAGTACCGCTGGTACTGAGTCTGTCTATATACGCGACTATCCTGAACATGTCATTTGCAGGCAGCTGCAGCAATCCCGGGAGGCTGCTGTCGTCCCAGTACCTCTCAAGGGAGTTGTCCCCGCTGACGTAGATGGCTACAGTCCATGATTCAGTTGCCACCCATCCCTGTCCGCTCTGCTTTGCGAGACACACTCCGGGCATCAGCACCAGAGCCGCCACAAGCGCGCTGATGCAGCACATACGATAGCGTCCACCCATTTCCTTTCCCCCTTCCGAATCAACACCCGTACATTCGCCAGGTCACATTCGGACTGCAGGGATAATTCCAGTTGTGCTATTAGAACTCTATCAAGTCCTAGCCTGCTGGCAGTATCCTCCGAGGGGAAGAGTGCAAGGGGAGTTTTCGACAGGAGTCCGCGGAGGCCATGTCCAGCACGGATGAAAGGTTCATGATTCATCTAGTTCGGCCCGGCTAGCAGCGCGGGAGCGTTATACTCAGGATCCATACAGGGTCGAGGATGGAGCGAGATGAAGAACACCGATTATGTCATCTACATGACGACGACAGGCGGTCGGACGTGGAAATGGCTCAGGGACAAGGATGGCTGGAAGCAGATCGGTCCAGAGGGTCAGGTTCATCATCCGACCGCAGAGCAGGTTCTGAACCACCTTCTGCCGGCTTGTGCGAACATCAAACCGGTCACACTCAAAGTGGTCTACAAGCCCCGTAAGGAACGCAAGAAACCATAG
>JAABQR010000070.1 GCA_011391345.1 Methanobacteriota archaeon
TCGGAGCCATCGGTGAGGTCAAGCACGGTGACTTCGACGTCGTCGTGTCGGACTACATGATGCCGGAACTGAACGGGATAGAGCTACTCAAGACCCTGAGACGGGAGGGATACGAGCTGGGATTCGTCCTCTTCACCGGCAGGGGGCGGGAGGACGTGGCGATTGACGCTTTGAATGAAGGTGCGAACTACTATCTTCAGAAGGGCGCTGACATGCCGTCGCAGTTCACCCTTCTGGCGAGGGTCATCGATGACATCTGTGATGCGAATAAGTCAGAGGCCGCTCTTGTCGAGTCAGAGAACCTTCTTCGGATATCCAACAAGAGGCTGGATCTGCTGGGCTCCATCACACGACATGACATACGCGGTGAGATCACGATCGCTGACGGATATTTGGGGCTCGTGGATGAGGAGACGGACCCCGCGCGGATCCGTGCGCACTTGTCCAAGGCGAAGGTTGCCATCAGGAAGATAATCGGAATCATCGAGGTCGCGAGGACGTATCAGATCAATGGGGCCATGAACATCAAGTGGTCTCCGCTGGATTCAGCACTGGCGCATGCCAGGTCTTCTGTGGACCTGCAGGACGTGACTTTCGTGAACACATCAGACGACTGGATTATACTCGTGGACCCGCTGCTGGAGATGGTCTGCGCCAACATCTTCTCCAACTCGATTCGGCATGGCGTCCGCGTCACCAAGATACAGGTCAGCACCCAAGAGCGAGCAGAAGGCCTTGACCTAATCATCGAAGATGACGGCGTCGGGGTAGCCCCGGAACAAAAGGAGAATATATTCGACTTCCTGACACCTGTTGGAGTCCCTCATGGTCTATCGATAGCCAGGCGGATACTCGACGCTGAGCAGATCGGGATTGAAGAGACCGGATTGCATGGGGAGGGCGCGAGGTTCGTACTGCATTTCCCGACCGGACTGTACAGGGCAAGAAACGGTTTTGTGAACGGGATGAACGGTGGCAAGCACTGACGGCGTCTTCACGGGGCGCACGGATTCCTTCTCTATGGCAGCCCCGGATAGGGCCGCGTGTGTCGCTGAAGACATCGGTTGAGACCGGGGAGAACCCCACGTGCTGCGCATAGGTGTGCGGCCGTCGGGATTTGAACCCGAGTCTCTAGCTTGGCAAGCTAAAGTGATAACCAGGCTACACTACGGCCGCATCCGGGCACGCCTCCAATAACGAGGGGCCATTTATACCTTATGCGTTCGCTCTCGGTCCGTTTTCTCCCTCGCCCTGTGCCACTGGATAGCCTCTCCGACGAGGTACAGCGAGCCTATCACGCATACCCCTTTCCCCTTGTGATCCGCGAGTGCCCGTCCCACCGCGTCGTGGGAATCAGGAACTACAGCTAACGGCCCTGAGAATTCCTTGCGCGCGATGTTCCCGAGCGCGTCTGCCTCCATGGCGCGCTTGTTCACTACCTGGGTTACAATCATCATCGCCGCGTGAGGCGCTAACGCACTCACGATGCCCCTCGCGTCCTTGTCCTTCATGCATCCGAGGACGAATGTGATCGGCGTCATCCCGAGCGCCTCCAGGGTCTTCGCCGTGGTCCTCGCACCGTCTGGGTTGTGGCTGCCGTCGAACATGAGCATGGGCTTTCTCGACACGATGTCCAGCCTGCCGGGCCATCTTGCAGCCCAGAGAGCTTTCCTGATCTCGTCTTCCGTGACAAGCACGTCGTTGCTCTCCAACTCCCCGACCATCGCGATGGCGGCGGCCGCATTCTCTGCCTGATATCCACCGAGCAGCCGGGTACGTAGGTCACACAGGTCGACCTTCCCAGTGTAATCAAACTCCGTGCCCGACAGCCCCTGCCTGACGTTCGAGACGTCGAAGTGCTCACCGATCCTCGCCAGCTCGCAGCCGTGCCTGCTGCACGAGTCCCCGAACAGCCTGAGCACATCGGGGTCCCGCTCGCATGTGACGACCGTGCAGCCGCTCTTGATGATACCCGCCTTCTCAAAGGCGATGTCCTTGATCGTCTTGCCGAGGTAGTCCGTGTGCTCCAGACCTATCCTCGTGATGGCCGCCACATCTGGCTGTATGATGTTGGTCGCGTCAAGCCTCCCGCCCATCCCTACCTCCGCGACCACGTAGTCGACTTCCATGTCGCTGAAGTATCGGAATGCCAGGCCGGTCGTGAACTCGAAGAAGGTGAGCTGTTTGTCCTTCCCCTGGCAGGCCATCTCCTCCATGTGAGTCCTGAGTTCCTCACCTAGCTTCACGACCTTGCTCTCGGGGATCATCCTCCCGTTGACCATGATCCTCTCTCGGAAGTCCACGAGATGGGGCGAAGTGTACAGGCCGACCTTGAGCCCGTGCCGCCTCAGCATCTCCGAGGCGAACGTGCACACGGAACCCTTCCCGTTCGTGCCCGTCACGTGGACGGACCTGAAGTCGAGATGAGGATCCCCTATCCTCTTTGAGAACTCCCTCATGTTGTCCAGGCCGAATTTGATGCCGAACCGTTCCAGGTTGAACATCCAGTCGACCATCTGGGAATAGGACATGCAGGGTGTGAATGGAATCCTGTATTAAGGGATTCTGCGGCTCTCTGCCGCAATCTCGAAGGTCCATTCCCGGAGCTCCTTGTCCTGCTCCTTCGCCATCTTCTTCATCTCCTTCATGGCACCAGAACTGTACTGTGCCGCCTTCTTGGGCGCATCGTGCGAGAGGACGCCGATGGTCTTCG
>JAABQR010000071.1 GCA_011391345.1 Methanobacteriota archaeon
TCCCCCCACCAGGCGACCAATAACCTCGTTATATGCATGACGATATAAGTAAGTTCTTCGGGAGACGCGGTCTCGGTCCAATGCCCAACCCCCTCACGGATAGTGATATAATAATAGCGGGAGAAGTCAATCAGCGCGTGATGAGCAGAGGATTAGATGCCCTCCTGAGGCCAAAGTCGGTCGCGGTCGTGGGCGCATCCGCCAACCCCTCCAAGATCAGCAATGTGATGCTCAGGAACTTGGCAGCGGGTGATTTCAGGATCATCCCCGTGAACCCCAAGGAGAAGGAGATACTCGGGTTCGAGTGCTTCCCGTCCATATCATCCGTCCCTGGTGGGGTCGATCTGGCCATCATAGTCCTCCCCGCGGAATCGGCGGTGAGGGCAGCGGAGGAGTGCGTCGCCAAAGGGGTCGGGGTCGTGGTCATCACCTCCTCCGGGTTTGCCGAGAACGGGCCAGCTGGGAAGGACCTGCAGGCGAGGCTGGAGTCGTTGTTCAACGGGTCAGGCACGCGTCTACTCGGCCCGAACACGATGGGAGTGTTCGCTCCAGGCAATCGGTTGGACACGCTCCTTATCCCCGCGGAGAAAAGCCCGCGTCCTCCTCCTGGCCGAGTGGCACTCGTGTCTCAGAGCGGCGCTGTCGCAATAGCGTTCTTAGAGAAGGCGGAGGCATTCGATATGGGGGTGTCTGTGTGTGTCTGCATCGGCAACAAAGCAGACATCGAGGAGATTGAACTCCTCGAGCGTTTCTCAGACGATGAGGGCACTGATTGTATCTCCATGTACCTTGAATCATTCTCCGACGGCAGGAGGTTCCTCGAAGCTGCCAGGCGCGCCTCCGCGAGAAAGCCCGTGGTCATCCTGAAATCGGGTCGGTCGGGCGCCGGTGCGAGGGCGGCGACATCACATACTGGGGCGTTGGCGGCATCTTCAGATACTCTGGTCGAGGGTGCGCTGAGGCAGGCCGGGGTCGTCAGAGTGTATGATGAGGAGGAGCTTGTTGACGTCTCGAGAGCGCTCGCTTACTTGGATCATGCGAAAGGCGACAGAGTCTGCGTGGTCGCCAGTGCTGGCGGGTTCGGAGTCATAGCTACAGATTATGTCGAGTCGTTGGACCATGGGTTCGGGCTCAGGATGGCTGAGCTGTCCGAAGAGACCCGGAGGAGACTCGCGTCGGTCATGCCCACCTTCTCCTCTGTCAGGAACCCCGTCGACCTAACCGCCGAGGTGACGGACGAGATGTACGATAAGGTGCTCGAGGCGTTGCAGGCGGACCCAGGTATCGACTGCATCATGATGTCCCTCGAGTTGCAGCCACCGAACGTCACGAAAGGGCTCATTGAGGTGGCCGCCAGACGACGTGCAGCTGGTTCCACACCCATTGTGGTCAGTGCCTTTGGCGGAGATGACACGCGTGCGATACTGGCCGGCCTGGAGAAGAGTAAGGTCCCTTCATATCCGACGATACGCCGGGCGGTGAGAGCGGTGGCGGCTCTAGTGGAGAGGGGCCACTATCTAGAGAGACAGAAATAAACAGATTTGGGATCCCGACTCCGGCCAGTGACCGCATAGGCCAAAGCCGAGAGGCGTGTTCCCCTTAAGAGGGAGAGGTTTGAGGTCACTCACCGATTCTGAAGACCTTCGTGCCGCACTTCGGGCATAGGCCCTTCGTTGCGGGCTTTCCGTTCTTCAGCTTGACCTTCTTGGGGTCTTTCATTTCAATGGACTTCTTGCACTTAACACAGTAGGCCTTGACCATTTATCCCACCATCCCTGTATCGTTTCGTGTTAATATAAAGCCTTATTGGATGATTCCCAGGAAGGGGCGCCTCGTGACCCAATTTCTTCTTGCTGGCTTCGGGAGTCACTCCTAGGAAGTATGATATATGTTGCCGGACTGATGCCGGTCCTCGGATGGGGTGCATTTGCCAGTGGAGCCGGTGACCAAGCCTCAAGGCCAGCGTAGTGTACGCGGGGAACCCTTCTCCTCGATGTACGCGAACCAGGTCGGGGTCAACTTCGGCAAGGGTATGGCGGACCCGTTCGTGCCCGCCCTAGCCATCCATCTCCAGGCAACCCCTGCTCAGCTCGGTTGGCTCCAGGCGTTCGTGAACCTCTTCCCCACGGTCATGCAGGTCCCGTGGGGGAAGATGAGCGACTTCCTGGGCCGCCGGACACCATTCCTGATCGTCGGCGGCGTCCTGTCATTCTCGATGTACTTCTTCATGCTAGGCGTGATGAATGCGGGCCAGCTCATAATGCTGGTCGCCCTGCAGATGTTCATCGGCTCTATGATGATCCCCGCCTGGTCCGCGCTCGTGGGGGATGTGACGACCGCTAGGAACAGGGGAACCATCATGGGGAAGTTCTTCGCGGTATCCTCTGTAGCGAGCCTGACGGCGACTCTCATGGCTGGCTACATAATGCCTGAGGGGTCCGGCAGCGTGTTCAGTGTCTATGCGATACCATTCTTCCTCGCTGGGATGAGCGGGATCATGGGTTCCATCATACTCATGCGGATCAAGGAGCCGAAGAAGAGGATGTATGCCTCTCCAAGGAGGATATTCGCGTTCAGTATGAGGTCGTTCATATTCATATCGGACCTCACTGAGAACATATACTTCAGGAACATGGTGGTCCTCCAGTCGGTATTCAACCTTATAATGTCCCTGATCTGGCCACTGTTGTATCTGACATACATCGACGTGCT
>JAABQR010000072.1 GCA_011391345.1 Methanobacteriota archaeon
TCGGGCTGGAGTTGTGCTCCGGGTACGGCACCAGCGCCGAGCAGACGCCCAGGATGACCATGGGGTCTATCTCGACATGCGTGTGCTCGTCCTTGAGAAGCGACTCCACCTGCATGGTGCCGCCGCAGCTCTTGCACTCTAGGACGACCTTGCCTTCCTCGCCGGGGTTGCGCCAGTCCACGTCCGTCTCGGACAGGAGCTTGCCGCAGTGGTCGCACTTCTGGGGTGCCATGTAGGCCGACCCTGCGATGTAGGAGTCTTCCTCCTCCTCCGCGTCGATCCACTCGACCACGCCCTCGCGTATCAGGTCCGCCCACTTCGCCTTCTTCGAGCGCATGTCCTCGACATGCCTGTGGTTCATGAGCGTCTTGCCGTGGCGGACGACGAGCAGCGGCCTCCTCAGCCTGCCCTCGTCGCAGTTGATTATGATCTCGTTCATGTTGTCGTCGAAGCGCACGTTCACCTCGGACGACAGCAGCCCCGAGCGCCTCCTCTGCCTGATCTCCTCGACAAGCTCCTTGGGCTTGTCGTGCAGGCCGATGAGGTCCCCGTTGACGTAGACACGCGTCTCCGTCGTCTGCTGCTCGCTCACTTCCTTCACGCCGAGGTCGCGCAGGAGCCAGATGACGTCCTTGTCGTCCGTGCCCTCGCTGACATCGACTATGAGCGCGCAGTTCTTGACAAGGCCGCAGTTCTGGCCCTCAGGCGTCTCGTTCGGGCACAGCCTGCCCCACTGAGTCGGGTGCAGGTCACGCGCCTCGAAGTGCGGCTGGCTCCTCGTGAGCGGGGACGTGACGCGCCTCAGGTGTGACAGGGCGCTCATGTTGGACGTCCTGTCGAGCAGCTGCGATACGCCCGCCCTGCCGCCGACCCAGTTGCCGGTCGCGAACGCGTGCAGGAGCCTGTGGGTCAGGAGGTCCGGCCTGATGGCCGACGATATCCTGAGGCCCTTCTTCCTCGTGTAGCCCCTCTCGAGCTGGTACTTCAGATCCTTGATCAGGTTAGTGAACGCGACCCTGAAGAGGTCTTCCATCAGGTCCCCCGCGAGCTTCAGCCTCTTGTTCGCGTAGTGGTCCTTGTCGTCCTCCTTCCTCTTCCCGAGCTCCAGCTCGAGAATCGTCCGCGCGACTCTGCCGAGGAATATGGACTTCTTCATCCTCGCCTCAGCGGTGTCGCCCAGGTGCGGCAGGAGTGACCTGTCGATGATACTCTCGACCTTCTTGGACCTGTACTCCTTCGCCTGCCCCGTCGCGAACTTGCGCTCCAGGAACAGTATCGCGTCCTCGGTCGTGTATATGCCGTTCGGGGGGTACAGCTTCTTGTTCTGGCACTCCTCGATGTTGGCGTACACGATGTTGGCCATCTGCGGGTCGGAGACGATGGACTTGTAGATCTCCTCGTCGCTCTCCATCCCGAGGGCCTTCATGAGAACTATGAGCGGTATCTGGCCCGACGCCGCCGGCACGGAGACGGCCAGTATGCCGTCCTTCTTCTTCTCCATCAGCGTGAGGGCCCTGTACCCTTCCTTCTGGGAGAAGACCTTGGCCACGTGCAGGCTCGTCCCGTAACGCTCGTTGGTTTCGACCATCACCCTGTTCGGGGCGAGGTCCTCGAGCGATATGAGCGCCCTCTCGGTCCCTCCTATGATGAAGTATCCGCCGGGGTCGCACAGGTCCTCGCCCATCTTGACGAGGAACTTCTCGACATCCTCGGCCGTCGGCTCCCTGTCCATCTCCAGGTTGTCCTTGTGCAGGTTGCACTTCTTGGACTTCGCCATCACCGGCAGGTCGCCTATGTGCACCTTCTCCGGCTCCCTCTCGATGCCGTCCTCTAGTATCGTGAACTCGAGCATGATCGGCGCGGAGTAGTTGAGGTTCCTGAGCCTGGCCTCCATCGGGTAGAGGTCGTGGGTCGCGCCGTTGGCCTCCTTGATGACTGGCCTGCCCACCGTGATCGTCGGCCTGGCCGACATGTCGACGAGCCCCGTCTTCTCGTCCCTCTTGCGGCCGATCCTGATCTCGATGATCTTGCCCTCCGTCCTGTCAGGGTCGAGCCTGATGACGCCCCTGTCGCTCTCGTCAGGGGACGCGCGGACGTTGTCAACGATCTTCTGCATCCTGCAGTTCGGATGGTCTATCGTCGGCAGGAAGTCGTTATACGACGCTATGTGGTGGTTGACGATGCTGCGCTCTCGGAAATAGGTTTCAACAAGTTCCCTCAATAGGTCACCCCCGTACGACCAGCCGGTAGCTCGTAGAGACGCCGCTGGTCCGGCTGCGCCTCACAATCTTGACTACCATTCCCTCTTCGACTGGGCCCGAGATCGCGTCAAGCGCGCGAATGCACGGGTCCGAGATCCTGATCTTCGGAAGCTGGTCCTTCGTCAGCTTCAGGTCCTTCAGAATCTTCTCGGCCTCCTTCTCCGACAGGAGATGATGCTCGGGCACGAGCTCATGCTCCAGAACGTTAAATTCTCCGGCCATCTAAATCACCGCTCGAGCGCTAGGATGTCCAACTGGTCGTCAATCCCCCGTTTCTCCCACGGAACAATCCCGCCGCCCGGCGGGCCCGCGGGGATTTCCGAGACTAGTCTGTTAGGCATAGTCATTCGAACCCCGGGCCACCTGCTTAAAAGGCAGATGCTCTTTCTAGGGAAACCGACACATC